>JBKBTU010000243.1:0-3754 GCA_046290715.1 Sphingomonas sp.
AGCCGCACGCGGGGGAGGGCCATGACCACGCCCATGGCGGCCTGTGTCTCAATTGCGGGACGCGGCTGATCGGCGCGCATTGCCATGCCTGCGGGCAGAGTGCCCACGTCCATCGGACGATCGGTGCGATCGGGCACGAGATCGCGCACGGGGTGTTCCATTTCGAAGGCAAGATCTGGCGGACGCTGCCGATGCTGGTGTGGCGGCCCGGCGACCTGACCCGCCGCTACGTCGCGGGCGAACGCGCGCGCTTCGTCTCGCCGCTCGCCGTCTTCCTGTTCACCGTCTTCCTGATGTTCGCGACGATCAGCGCTCTGGGCGGCGACATCGCCGAGCTCGTCACGCCCGAACGGATGAGCAGCAACATCGTCGGCTTCGCGCGCGGTGCGGAAAAGGCGCAAGGCGCGCTCGACAAAGCGGAGGCGCAGCGCGCGAAGCTGGTCGCGGCCGGGCAGCCGACCCGCGAGGTGGATCGGGAGATCGCCGCGCTCCGCACCACGGTCGATGCGCTGAAGCGGACACAGGCAGGCGACGCCGGACAGTTCACGATGACCAATGCCAGGACCGGCTGGGCGACGCTCGACCACGGCCTCGAAAAGGCGAACAAGAACCCCGGCCTCGCACTCTACAAGCTGCAATCGAGCGCCTACAAGTACAGCTGGCTGCTGATCCCGATCTCGACCCCCTTCGTCGCGCTGATGTTCCTGTGGCGGCGGCGGTTCGGCCTCTACGATCATGCGATCTTCGTCACCTACAGCCTCGCCTTCATGATGCTGATGGTGATCGCGTTGATGCTGATCGGTGTCGCCGGCATCGGTGCGGGCTGGGTCGTGCTCGGCGTGTTCCTGATCCCCCCGGTCCACATGTTCCGCCAGCTGCGCGGCGCCTACAGCCTGCGCAAGCGCTCCGCCCTGTGGCGCACGGCGGTACTGCTCGTCTTCGCCTGGACCGCGCTGATCGCCTTTACCCTGCTTCTCGTGATGCACGGCCTGACCGACTGAGGCACCTCTTGTCCGCCGCCGCGTAGCATGCGAGCATCGTCGCGGGGACATTCGGGGGGCAGCGCGCATGGCGGGCTATCGATCGATCGCGATGCTGGCGGCGGCAGCGCTGCTCGCCGGGCGGGCGGCTGCGCAGGACGGGCCGATCATCGACATGCATCTCCACGCCTATCCGGCGGACGCACAGGGCCCGCCGCCGACCGTCGTCTGCGCGCCCTACGAGACGATGCCGGGGCGGGACCCGCGCGACGACGACCGCCGCTATGCCGCAGCGACGTTCAAGACCGCGGCCTGCCGCCACCCCTTGTGGTCGGCGAAGACGGACGGTGCATTGCGCCAGCGCTCGCTCGCCATGCTGCGGCGCTACGACGTAACCGCAGTGACTGGCGGCCCTCTGCTCGACGCCTGGCGGCGCGAGGGGGGCGAAAGGATCATCCCGTCTCTCGAATTCTCGCTCGGCGACGCGCCCACGCCCGATGCGATCCGCGCGCTCGCCAAGGCCGGCAGGATCCGCATGCTGGGGGAGATCACTACGCAATATGAAGGGATCGGCCCCGACGATCCCCGGCTGGAACCCTATTGGGCGCTTGCCGAGGAGCTCGACCTGCCGGTCGGGATCCATATGGGACCCGGACCGCCCGGCGCCGTCTATCTCGGCGCGCCGAAATACCGTGCAAGCCTCGGCGACCCGCTATTGCTCGAGCCGGTGCTGGCACGCCATCCGAAGCTGCGCATCTACGTGATGCACGCCGGCTGGCCGATGGCCGACCGGATGATCGCACTGCTGTATGCCTTCCCGCAGGTCCACGTCGACACCGCGGTCATCGACTTCACCCAGCCGAGAGCCGAGTTCTGGGCCTATCTCAAGCGACTGGTCGATGCCGGCTATGGCAAACGGATCATGTTCGGCTCCGACCAGATGGTCTGGCCCGACGCCGTTCCGGCTGCGATCGACGCAATCCGCTCGGCACCGTTCCTGACGGCAGCGCAGAAGCGCGACATCCTGCACGACAATGCGGCCCGTTTCCTGCGCCTCAATCCGCCGGCGAAGGCCCCGGCCGGCGGTTGACAGGCGCCTGTCCGAAGGGGCACCAAAAGGGCGGACACCGCTCCATCCTCGGCATGCGCACCGCCGCCCCTGCCCGATCAAGAGACGACATGGCGGTTCTTCCCCTGCATGCGATCCGTTTCGGTCGCGCCGCGCCGACGGTCCGGGTGCGCGACATCGCGATCGCGCGACGGTTCTACGAAGACATCCTCGGCTTCCGCACGGTGTTCGAGAACGGCGATCCGGTCGGCTTCCTGGTGCTCGCGAAGGATGCGGCGGAAATCCACCTCAGCCGCGCGCCGGATCATCGCGCATCGACCACCAACGTCCTCCACCTGATGGTCGATGACGCGAGCGCCCTCCATGCCGCACTCGCGGCGGCCGGCGTGCGCATCGTCAAGCGGCTGGCCGACAAGGATTACGGCCAGCGTGCCTTCGTGTTCGCCGATCCCGATGGCAACCGGATCGATGTCGGCGAGCGCATCATCCGCAGGGAAAGCGTTTCGCCAGCACCTTCGCATAGCCCTGCTTGAGCGGCAGCCGCTTGTCGGCGGGGGAGAGCGCGTCGAGGCCGGCGAGCATGTCGAGGATACCGATCTTCTCGCCCTCGGGCATGCAGGCGATCGGCGGCTTGCCGGCGGCCTGGCGTGCCGCCCCCTCGGCGCGGAGCTGGCGGGTGGCGGCATCCGCCTCCGCCTTCAACACCTGATAATCGGGGTTGGTGAAGGCGGTGAAGGGATTGGCGCGCAGCGGCGCGGCCTTGGTGAGGAACGTGCCGACGCTCATCGCCGCCGAGGCGGGCGCGGCGAGACCGAGCGAAACGGCGAGGGCGATCAGGACCTTATGCGACATCGGCGGCACTCCCAAAGGAATGCCGCCGATTAGGCGCGTCATGCTGACGGGCGGCTGAACCGCCGGACCGGCGTCAGGCGCCGAGCGGGCTCGGCTGTCCGAACGGCCCGCCGGGACGCCGCGTCTTGGGGATCGAGGTGCCGGCCCGCGGCACGCTCGCCTTGGGGCCCGACGGATCGGGACGGCCGAGGTCTTCACCCGCAATCAGCTTCTTGATCTCGTCGCCCGACAGCGTCTCATACTCGAGCAGCGCGCCGGCGAGCAGGTGGAGCTGGTCGACGTGCTCGGTCAGCAGCTGCTTGGCGCGGGTCAGGCCGCCTTCGACGATGCCCTTGATCTCGTCGTCGATCAGCTGCGCGGTGGCATTGGACATGCGAACCGGCTGGCTCGACGAATAGCCGAGGAAGCTCTCGCCCTCCGGCTGGGCATATTCGACCGGGCCGACCTTGTCCGACATGCCCCATTTGGTGACCATGTCGCGCGCCAGACCGGTGGCGTACTGGATGTCGCCGGACGCGCCCGACGAGACCTTGTCGTAGCCGAAGATGATCTCCTCGGCGACGCGACCACCCATTGCCACCGCGAGGTTCGCGTACATCTTGTCGCGATGGTAGCTGTAGCTGTCGCGTTCCGGCAGACGCATCACCATGCCCAGCGCGCGGCCGCGCGGGATGATCGTCGCCTTGTGGATCGGGTCGGACGCCTGCTCGTGGATCGAGACGATCGCATGGCCCGCCTCGTGATAGGCGGTCATCCGCTTCTCGTCCTCGGTCATCACCATGCTGCGGCGCTCGGCGCCCATCATGACCTTGTCCTTGGCCTCCTCGAACTCGGCCATCGCGACGAGGCGCTT
>JBKBTU010000244.1:0-3749 GCA_046290715.1 Sphingomonas sp.
TGGCATCCTTGAACCCCTGCGGCGGGCGGCGCAGGATCATGCCCCGCGCGGCGGCGACCGAGACGGTGCCGGGAAACAGCATCGCGACGAGCGGTGCCTGTTCGGGGGTCAGCGTGTTGATGTTGAGCGGCGCCGCCTCCGCCTTGGGCAGGGTGCAGATCCACGGGCGCAGCTGCGCGTAGATCTCGGGCGTGACGCCGTCGACTGCGCGCAACTCGCTGGGGTCGGCCATCAGCGTGCCGGCGGTGCGATAGGGCGTCGTCTTGCCGAGGTAGACGGGATCCTCGGCGCCGCCCGCCTGCTGGTCCTGGTCACTGTCGATCCAGTCGGCGGTCGCGGCCGCGATCCGCTCGGCGGATTGCGCTGGCACGCCGATCAGGCCCATCAGGCGGACGAATTGCAGCCGCTGCGCGAAGCCCTGCGTCGACGTGTAGACACCGGGCGATTGCTGCGACACGAGGCCGTTGAGGTTGAAGCAATTGCCGCCGTCGACGACCCGCGCGACGGCGAGGCCGCCGTTGGGCAGCGGCAGGCCGAAGGGCTTGCCGCTCCAGCCGCCCGCGAGCGTCACGCGATCCGGGTTGGAGCCGAGCATGTCGGTGACCTTGGAGGTCGCGAGCGCCTCGGCGGCGCGGGCGTAGCCGCGTGCCTGTTCGCCGCCGAGCGCGTTGCCGGCGAGGCGTGTCGTCAACCGCAGCCGTTCGAGCGCGGTGCCGGCGAGGACCGCGATCATCGCGACGAGCAGCAGGACGGTGAGCAGCGCCGCGCCGCGCTCGCGCTCAGGTGGCACCGGGCGTCCCCGTCGCGGTGGGCGCGGGCTGCGGGACGCCGAGGGGCGGCGGCGCATAGCCCGATCCGACCAGCAGCATCAGCCGGAGCGCGGTGCCGTCCGTCCGACGCAGCACGATCTCGGCCGCCTGCGGCAGCGCCGCGCCCTGCGTACCGTCCCAGCGGTCGCTCCACGCGCCCTTGTAGCGATAGCGCGCGGCTATCCCTGCGACGTTGCCGAGCAGCGTCACCGGCGGCAGCGGCGGCGCGCCGTCGACCATCGGATAGGCGATGCGCTGGAGCGTGTCGCCGTCGAGCGCATAGGCGACCTTCTGCACGCTCGCGCGCGGCGCCGCGTCGACGTTGGTCCAGCCGGTGCGCACGAAGCGCATCTGTCCATTTGCCTCGCCGGTGAAGGCGGGCAGCCGGTTGCCACCCTCGTCCCGCGCCGGCCGGTCGATCGCCTGGCCGAGGTCGCCCGCGAGCAACGCGGTGGTGCGGTTGAGCGCGGCGAGATCGTCGAAGCGCTTGCCCGTCGCGGTCTGCGCGCGGACGCTGAAGGTGAGGATCGCCACCCCCGCAGCGGCGATCAGGCCGAAGATCATGAGCGCGATCAGGACTTCGACGAGGGTGAAGCCGGTGCTGGCATCGTCGCGCCGATGGAAAGGCGACGACACCGCCAAGCCTCCCTTGTGCTCCCGCGAAGGCGGAAGCCCAGTCCTGGGTCCCCGCCTTCGCGGGGACACAGCGGTGGCGGCGAACGCCGAGGCGATCATCGCCTTGGCAGTTGCGACGGAGCGCAGCGCCCTCATCACGGCGCGTCCGGCGGCCGGACCGCGGTGGTGCGGCCGACGATCTGGCCCGCGCGGTTGCTCACCGCGACGTCGATGCGCACGATGCTGGCGTTGCCGGTGGCGGTGACCTGTCGCACCCAGCTCCAGCTGCGCCCCGCGTCGACCTCGCTGCCGGTCGTGCGTCCGGTGACGGGCGGGCGGCCTTCGGTGATCGCATCGTTGGCGACGTTGCGCGCGACGAGGCCGGCGATCAGGCTCTCGTCGAGCACCCGGGCACCGCGGATCGTCGCCGTCTCGAGCCGCAGCAGCGCGAGCACGGCGAG
The DNA here is from genome assembly GCA_046290715.1 of Sphingomonas sp. Taxonomy (GTDB): domain Bacteria; phylum Pseudomonadota; class Alphaproteobacteria; order Sphingomonadales; family Sphingomonadaceae; genus Sphingomonas. The sequence goes on from JBKBTU010000244.1 coordinate 1,886, forward strand.
GCTGAACACCGCGAGCGCGACCATGATCTCGACCAGCGTGAAGCCGCGCGTAGCGCCGCGGCGGGCGGGAGTCATCAGCTCGCCACCCGGACGCTGCCGTCGGCGGCCATGTCGATCACCGCGCGCGCGCCGCTGCGGCTGAGCGTCACCTGCGCTGGACGATCGGCGAGGCCGGTCGGGTCGAACGTTACGCGCAGCCGCCCGCTCGCCTCGCCGATGGCGGCGCTGGTGCCGTCCGACCAGCGTTCGACGCGCAGCGGCTTGTCGGCCATCGCCACCCACTGGCCGGCGGCGCGGCGGTCGAAGCCGTAGCCGCCGGCGGTCACCCACAGGCTGACGGGGGCGCCGCCGACGATCGCGGCATCGTGCGCGGCGCGGGCGCGCAGCGCGAAGCGGGCCGCCTCGTCCGCCACTCGCCCGCGGGGATCGGGCATGTTCCACACCGCAACGGCCGCGGCGAGGCCGATGATGGTCACCACCACCATCAACTCGACCAGCGTGAAACCATTGCGGCGCGGACGACCCATCACTGCCAGCTTGTTATGTCGGCGTTGGCGCCCTCGCCGCCGTCCTTGCCGTCCGCGCCGAGGCTCCAGACGTCGGCCTCGCCGTGCTGGCCGGGCGAGGCATAGAGATAGGGGCGGCCCCAGGGATCGGGCGGCAGCTTCTTGATATAGCCGCCGCGCTGATATTCGGCGGCGTTGACGCCGGCGGGCGCGGTGACCAGCGCCTGCAGGCCCTGCGCCGTGGTCGGGTAGCTGTTCATCTGCAGCCGGTACATCTCGAGCGCGCCTTCGATCGTACTGATGTCCGACTTCGCCTTGGTGATCTTGCCCTTGTCGCCCGCGGGCAGGACGTTGAAGGTGACGATCGCGGCGAGCAGGCCGATGATGACGATCACGACCATCAATTCCACGAGAGTGAAGCCGTGTTCGGCGGAACGCCTCACAGGGGTGAAGCCCTTCTCGTTGCGATGGCGCTTCTGTTCCGGTTTACGCATGACGGTCCTTATTGTCCGGCCAAAGTGTTGAGCTGGAGGATGGGGAGCAGGATCGATAGCACGATCGTCGCGACGATGCCGCCCATGACGACGATGATCGCGGGTTCGAGCAACGACAAGGCGGTGGCGGTGAACCGGTCGAACTCGCGCTCCAGATAGTCGGCGGCGCGCTCGAGCATCTCGTCGAGCCGCCCCGCCGCCTCGCCCGACGCGGCGAGATAGGTGAGCAAGGGCGGGAACACCGCGGTGCGCCGCATCGCCGCCGACAGGCTGCCGCCCGACCGGATCGCCTCGACGATCTCGTCCGACGCGGCGCGCAGCCGGCGGTTGTGGATCGTCGACGCGGTGAGCGCGAGGCCTTCGAGCAATGGCAGCCGGCTCGCCACCATGGTGGACAGCGTCCGCGACATGCGCGCCGCGTGCAGGTCGCGGAGCAGCCGCCCGAGCAGCGGCAGGCGCAGGAGCGCGGTGTCGAAGGACAGGCGCAAGGCGGGATCGCGCAGGGCGTACCACGTCCCCGCGACGAGCACCGCGAGGACCAGCGCCATCAGCCACCACCAGCCGACGAGCAGGTCGGACAGGCCGATGACGATGCGGGTGAGCAGAGGCAGCTCCTGCCCGACGGTGTCGAACTGCTGCACCACCTGCGGCACGACGAACATCATCAGCGCGGTGACGACGCCGAGCGCCACGACCGCAAGGATCGTAGGATAAGCGAGCGCGGTCAGCAGCTTGCCACGAATTTCTGCCTGCCGTTCGAGGAGCGCGGCGAGCCGGTCGAGGATCGTCGGCAGACTGCCCGAGCTTTCCCCGGCCGAGACCATCGCGCGGTAGTGCGGGGGAAAGCTCTTCGGCGCGCGCGCC
>JBKBTU010000245.1:0-3732 GCA_046290715.1 Sphingomonas sp.
CGATCCGCGCGCGCGAGGGCTTGGAGATTTCGCCGTCGTCGGGCTCGATCTCGCCGATCAGCGCCTTCATCAGCGTCGACTTGCCGGCGCCGTTGGGGCCGATGATCGCGATCTTGGCGCCGGGAATGAACTGAAGGTGGATGTTGTTGAGCACGGGCTTGTTGGCGCCCGGGAAGGTCTTGGTCAGACCCTTCATGACGTAGGTATACTGGACGGCCATGTGCCGACGGCTCCTGAACGAGAAAATGGCGGGAATTTGCCTGCGCATGTAGCGACGACGCGGCGGATTGGCAACGCGAGCGCCGCCGCCTAGGCTGGCGAAGGAGGCAGGCGATGGAACGCTACGAAATCGGTGACGACCCGCGCATGGCGGCGCTGGTGGAAGCGGCCGCCCGCGGCGACGAAGCGGTCATCACGCGCGACGGCGAAGTGGTGGCGGCGGTGACGCCGCGCGCATTGACCGCACCTTCACGTCCGAAGCCGATCGACATGGCAGCGCTCGATGCGCTTCGCGCGCAGATACCGTTGAGAGTGCCGAATGCCGCCGCGCTGATCCGCGAGATGCGCGACATGGACGATCATTGACCGCTTATCTCGACACCAGCGTCCTTGCGCTGGTGATCTTGCAGGACGAGGGTTGGCCGGCCACGGGCGCTTGGCTGACGGCGTTGCCGAACGCACCAACGATCAGCGACTTCGGATGGGGTGAATTTGTATCCGCGGTCGGAATCCGCGTGCGCTCGGGCCGGATCGATGCTCGCGACGGTGATATCACGCTCGCGATGGCCGCCGAGATCGTGAGGGACTGGCCGCGGGTAGCGATCACCCCCACGGATGTCGAGCACGGCACCAGCCTGCTCGGTCGTTTCGAACTCGGCCTGCGTCTTCCCGATGCTTTACACATCGCCGCAGCGCATCGCCTGGGCTACTCACTGGTGACGACCGATCGTCGCCAAAGCGCTGCCGCAGCAGCATTTTCGTACCCCGTCATCAACCCCCTCGAAGGATCCCTACGCCCATGACCTTGCGCCATCTCCTCCTCGGCACCGCCCTGCTCGCCTCACCGGCACTCGCGCAGCGCACCGCGCCGCCCGCTCCCGCCCCGGTCGACGCCAAGGTCGCGGCTTTGCGAGACGCGGCGCTGAAGGACGATCTTGCCTATGACATCGTCGAAGGGCTGACGACCGAGGTCGGCCAGCGGCTCGCCGCCACCGATGCCGAGGCGCGGGCGCGGACCTGGGCGGTGGCGAAGCTCAAGGCCCTGGGCTTCAAGAACGTGCATGTCGAAACCTACCAGATGCCGGTCTGGCTGCGCGGCGCGGAGACGGCGGAGGTCGTAGCGCCCTTTCCGCAGACGCTGAAGCTGGTCGCGCTGGGCAATTCGGGTGCGACGCCGGCGGCCGGGCTGACCGCGCCGGTGGCGGTGTTCCGCAGCTATGGCGAACTCGCCAACGCGCCGGCCGAGGCGGTGCGCGGCAAGATCGTCTATATCGGCAATGCGATGAAGCCCGCGCAGGACGGGTCCAGCTACGGTGCCTACGGCCCTGCGCGCTTCGTCGGCCCGGCGCTGGCGGCGGGCAAGGGCGCGCTGGCGGTGGTCATCAAGTCGATCGGCACCGATCATCACCGCAACCCGCACACCGGCGGCACCAATTGGCCGGCGGGCGTGACGCCGATCCCGGCGGCGGCGCTGTCCGTGCCCGATGGCGACCTGATCGAGCGGATGGGGGAGCGCGGCAAGCCGATCACGCTGAAACTGACGCTGACGCCGCGCTTCGCCGGCACCGGCACGTCCGGCAACGTCATCGCCGAGGTTCCGGGCACCGATCCCAAGGCGGGGATCGTGCTGATCGGCGGCCATCTCGACAGCTGGGACCTCGGCACGGGCGCGATCGACGATGCGAGCGGTGTCGCGATCACCACTGCCGCGGCGAAGCGCCTGCTCGACGGGCCGCGGCCGAAGCGGACGATCCGCGTCGTCTGGTTCGGCGCCGAGGAGCCGGGCGGCTATGGCGGCAAGGAATATGCCCGCGTTCACGGCAGCGAGCGCCATGCCACCGCCGGCGAGAGCGATTTCGGCGCCGACCGCGTCTGGCGGTTCGAGGTCAACCTGCCCGACAGCGCCAAGCCGGTCGCCGACCGGTTGCAGTCGGCGCTCGCGCCCCTCGGTATCAGCCGTGGTTCCGGCGTCGGCGGCGACGGTACCGATGTCGGCCCGACGATGGCGCTCGGCGTCGCCGCGATCGACCTCAACCAGGACGGCACGCGCTATTTCGACACGCACCACACGCCCGACGATACGCTCGACCGGATCGATCCCGAACAGCTCCGCCAGAACGTCGCCGCCTGGACGGCGATGCTCGCGGTCGTCGCCAACGCGCCCGAGGAGATCGGGCCGGTAACCCCGCGTCGATAACGGCGAAAACGTGGCAGAACGTTTCACTCCCGTGAATTTCCCGATTGACCGGGGGGAGTCGTGCGGTATTTGGGCTGTCTCGCGACGGCGATCGGGCCGGCCGCGAAATCTGCTTTGCTTGGGAGCATTCGAATGAAGAAGATCGCTTTCGTTCTCGCTGCCGCCGGCCTGATGTCCGTCGCTGCCTGCAACAAGTCGCCTGAAGCCGCCGCCGTTGAGAACAACGCGGACATGCTGGCCGACAACATGGAAGCGCAGGCCGACAACATCGACGCGCTGGCCGACAACACCTCGAACTCGACGGCCGAAGCCGTGCTCGAGAACAAGGCCGACAACATCAACGCCGCAGCCGACAACGTCCGTGACGCGGCGGAGGAGAAGGCCGACAACATGTAATCGTGCAGCGCCGGGCTCGCCCGGCGCGCCGATCATGCTGTTGCATGCATTCGAAAGGGCGCTTTCCTCGCGGAAGGCGCCCTTTTTCGTGATCCCACTGCTTTTGCTTTGGCCGCGACTAGGCTAGCGAGACCAATGGTGGGGCCTGTAGCTCAATGGTTAGAGCTGGCCGCTCATAACGGCTAGGTTGCGGGTTCGAGTCCTGCCGGGCCCACCAACGCTCCTCCCCAAAAAAATCGCAACCACTTCCGATTTCGGTCAGCCCTTCGCGCTTGATGCGGCGCGGCGGTCGATTATCCTCGGCCCTTGCTACCGGCGATACGGCATGGGGCGTAGGAGGCTGAGGACGATGATTATGGCGGGCCTAGCCGCATGGGCGGCGATCTCGATACTCGTCGGCCTGGCGATCGGCCGGATGGGCGCTGGCGTGAAGCGGATCGACCACTAATTGCCTGTGCCGGTGCTTGCCACGGCGACCTGCACCTCCTAGGGAAGAGGCGTCCGGTGCAGACCGCCGTCCTTTCGGACGACGCTTCGTCCAGCACGGATCCGTCGGGGAGTGGCGCAGGCTGGTAGCGCATCTGGTTTGGGACCAGAGGGTCGCAGGTTCGAATCCTGTCTCCCCGACCACGTTCAGATAAGTTGAAGACCTCCGCTAGAGGCGCCCAGGTGCGCGGCTGCCCTATCCACGATCATGTCTACGATCAGCCGGGTCTGGATGAACTCGGCGTGGTGCGAGCATCGCTCCTTGCGGGCCGTCGCTCGGCATCGGCGGTGCGCACAAACAACAAGGGGGGCCGAAGCCCCCCTTGCCTCATTCAGCGATGCGCGGCGAGCGTCTTGGGAACTCCGCCGGACGCCGAAGCGATTAGTTGCTGTCGCTGTCGTCGTCAGCAACGATCACGATGCCGGCAACGACC
>JBKBTU010000246.1:0-3729 GCA_046290715.1 Sphingomonas sp.
TCCTGATCGTCTACCATGTCGGCATGGTGTTCGTCCCCTGGGGCTTCCACGCCAAGAGCGCACACGGCGCCGATTGGGCGGTGCTGCCGATGCTCGCGGTCAACGCCTGGCGGCTGAGCCTGCTGTTCGTCGTCTCGGGTTATGCCAGCCGCGCGCTGCTCAGCCGGGCGAGCGGCACCGGCGGCTTCCTGCGCCAGCGCACCGCGCGATTGCTGGTGCCGCTCGCCTTCGGCGCCGCCGTCGTCGTGCCACCGCAGAGCTGGGTCGAGCTGGTGACGCAGCACGGCTATACGGCCGGCTTCCTCACCTTCTGGGCCCACGACTATTTCCGCTTCGGCGCGCTTGCGGGAATCGTGCTGCCGGCGCTCAACCACCTCTGGTTCGTGCTCTACCTGTGGCTCTACACCTGCGTGCTCGCGCTGCTCGTCACCGCCGTCCGCTGGCGCGGGGGGCAGCGGCTGTTCGATCGCGTCTTCGCCGGGCCGGCGCTGATCGTGCTGCCGCTCGCCTGGCTCGTCTGCATCCACGGCTGGTGGTTCCCGATGGGCTATGAGACGCACGATCCCGCGCACGACCTGATGGCGCATCTGAGCTACCTGCCCGCCTTCCTGTTCGGCTTCGCCCTCGCCGGGTCGGCGCCGGTGCTCGCGGCGTGCGTGCGCTGGCGCTGGATCGGCGCGGCGATGGGGCTCGCGGGCTACGCGTTCATCCTCGCGGTCGAGCTCGCGCCCGACGCCGACGTGCCGCGCTGGCTCTATCCCGCCTACGGCGCGGCGCATGCGGTGCAGCAATGGGGTACGATCGTCGCGCTGATCGGCTTCGCCGAACGCCACTGGAACCGCGACGCGCCGGTCCGCCAGATGCTGACCGAGGCGGTCTTCCCCTTCTACCTCGTCCACCAGACGATCATCGTCGTCGTCGCCTATTGGCTGATCCCTGCCGGGTTGCCCGGCGGCGCCGAGTTCGCGCTGCTCGTCGCCGCGACCGTCGCCGGCTGCCTCGTCTTCTACCAGGCCGGCCGCCGGATCGCGCCGCTGCGCCCGCTGATCGGCTTGCGTCCCCTCCCCCACAAGCTCCACCCGCACGAGGCCGCATCATGACCGAGACCCGCTGGTCGCTGGTGATCCACGGCGGCGCCGGATCGATCGAGCGCCACCGCCTGACCCCCGAACAGGACGCCGGCGTCCGCACGGCGCTCGCCCTCGCGCTGGAGCGGGGCGGCGCGATCCTGTCCGCCGGTGGCGCCGCGCTCGACGCGGTCGCGGCGGCGGTGCAGGTGCTGGAGGACGATCCCCATTTCAACGCCGGCCGCGGCGCCGCCTTTGGCCGTGACGGCGAGATCGAGCTCGATGCCGCGATCATGGACGGTCGCACCCGCGCCGCCGGCGCCGTCGCCGGCCTCACCGCGACGCGATCGCCGGTCGCGCTCGCCCGGCGGGTGATGGAGGCGAGCCCGCACGTGCTGCTCAGCGGCCGCGGCGCGGAGGCGTTCGCACGCGATCAGGGCCTCGAGGCGGTCGACCCCGCCTGGTTCGCCACGCCAGAGCGCCGCCGCCAGCTCGACGAGCTGCTCGCCCGCGCGCAGGACGCACAGGACGCCGACGCCTTCGACATCGACATGAAATACGGCACCGTCGGTGCGGTCGCCTGCGACACCGCCGGGCACCTCGCCGCCGCGACCTCGACCGGCGGCGTCACCGGCAAGCGCTGGGGCCGGATCGGCGATTCGCCGCTGATCGGCGCGGGCACCTTCGCCGACGACCGCGCCTGCGCCGTGTCCTGCACCGGCTCGGGCGAATTCTTCATCCGGGTCGGCGTGGCGCACGAGATCGCCGCGCGCATCCGCCTCGCCGGCGACACGCCGCAGGCGGCGGCCGCCGCGGTGATGGCGGAGGTGCAGGCGCTGGGCGGCACCGGCGGCGTCATCCTCGTCGCCCCCGACGGCGAGGCGCTGTGGCACTTCACCACGCCGGGCATGTACCGCGCCCGCGCTACCGCGGAGGGCGCGCGCGAGGTGGCGGTCTACGGCGACGAGTGATCGTCACGATCCGGCCACAAACCAAAGCGAGCATGGCGCCATGATCCGCCGCCTCGCCTTGCTCGCCGCCACGCTGCTCGTCACCGCCGAAGCGCCACCACCCCCGTCGCTGGCGCCCTACCTCAAGAGCGGGACGTTCGAACCGGGCGACTATGGCTGGATGCGCGGTGCGTTCGACGATGCCACGCCGCAACAGATCGCGGATTTCCAGCGCCTCGACGGCTGGCTGAAGCAGTGCCGGCAGGAAAGCTACGCTCGCACCCGTGCCGAGCTGGTCGCGCTTGGTATCGTCGATCCGAAGATCCACACCGGCGCCTATGGCGACGCTCTGTGCGGCGCGATCGACGTGGCGAAACCGCAAGGCGACCCCGGCCGGGACTGGTCGCTATTCCAGGCGAAGCTGGCGAGTGCCCGTCGCGTGGCTGACACGCTCCTCTGGTCGGTCGCGCTGGCGCAGGCGGTCGGAGACGATGGCGACACTCTCGCTGCGGAACTGAAGGCGCGGCCGATCAGCGATCAAGTGCTGCGCGGGGCGCAGACGTGGAACGATGGCGAGGTCAAAGGTGCGCCGGCACTCGACCCGATGGAGAGGGCCATCGTCCAGGCATCGATCTGGTCGGCGATCCGCGCCCGCGACCAGGCCAATACCATATGGCTCAAAGGCGTCGTCGCGAAGCATGGCTGGCCCACGATCGCGATGGTGGGTGCCGAGGCGTCTCAAAACGCCTGGCTGCTCGTCCAGCATGCCACCGCCGATCCCGCCTTTCAGCTCAGGATGCTGCGCCTGATGGCGCCGCTTGCCGCGACAGGGCAGATCAAGAAATCGAACTATGCGCTGCTGTACGACCGAGTGATGCTCCAGATGACCGGCACGCAGCGCTACGGCACGCAATGGACGTGCGTCGCGGGCAGGAGTCATCCGCTGCCACTGGAGGATGCCGCGACGGTCGAAGCCTTCCGTCGTCAGGTCGATCTCGGCACGCTCGCGGACAATGCTGCGCGGATCGCCCGCGTCTATGGCCCCTGCCCATCGCCCTCCTAGCCGTAACGCAAAGCCGCTTCTGCCCGTCACGATCCGGCGCTACAACTGAACCCTATGAAACTGCTCCGCTTTGCGCTTGCCGCGGTTCCCGCGATCGTCCTTGCCGCCCCTGCCCAGGCCTATTGGGAATTCGGTCACCAGACGGTGGCGAAGATCGCCTATGCCAACGTGCGGCCGGCGACGCGCGTCGCGATCCGCCGGCTGCTTGCCGAAACGCCGCTGCTCGATACGCCCGAATGCCCGGCGACGACGATCGAGGACGCGAGCACCTGGGCGGATTGCGTCAAGCCGCTCAAAGGCGCCGACGGCAAGTCGCGCTTCGGCTATGCCTATAACTGGCACTTCCAGGACGTCGACGTCTGCGCGCCGTTCACACTCGCCGAGGCGTGCAAGGACGGCAATTGCGTCTCGGCGCAGATCACCCGCGACGTCGCCATCCTCAAGGATCGCCGCGCCCCCGCCAAGGAGCGCGTGCAGGCGCTCGTCTTCCTGATCCACTTCGTCGGCGATCTGCACCAGCCGCTCCACGCCGGCGAGAAGCACGACAAGGGCGGCAACGACCTCGCCGCCGCCTATGGCAGCTACAGCCCGAAGCGGTTCAACCTGCATTCGATCTGGGACGGCACGCTCGCCGAGCGCGCGATCACCA
>JBKBTU010000247.1:0-441 GCA_046290715.1 Sphingomonas sp.
CTCGGCATGATCGCCGCGATCGTCGTGTTCGTGCTGCGGCCGTCGGGCGAGCCCGACCTGCCGCCGCCTGCGGCACTCACCCGCCAGGCGGTGCCGAACGCGCCGCTCGGCAAGCTCGTCTGCGTCTTCCAGCCCGACAGCAGCCGCGTCACCGTCTCGCCGACCACCGACGTGGCGCTCGACTGGGGGCGCAGCGGTTGCGCCGACGGACGGACGCAATATCGCCCCGCCGGCGAGTCGTGGGAGCGGATCGCGGTGCCGGCGGACGAGCAGACGGTGTCGGTCAGGGTCTTCGACCCCGTCACCCGCCGCTACACCGACACGCGCTACATGCTCGGCGGCCAGGCGATGGCGCAGGTCCGCGGGGGGGCCGGCGCCCGCGGGGCGGACCCGGGCAGCGGCCCCCCCCCCCCCCCCGACCGCCACCCCCCCACCACCCCC
>JBKBTU010000247.1:451-3703 GCA_046290715.1 Sphingomonas sp.
CGCCGGCGAGCGCGGGGCGAACCGGTGCAGCGTCGACCCCGCCGCGATCGACCGCCTCGCACAGACGCAGGCCGCGATCCGGGCCGCGTTGCCGCCGCTACCCAACGAAAAACTCGTCTACGCCTGCCGCCCGGCGGGCTGACACGCCGCCTGCCCGCCGCTACCCTCGCCCCATCGGGGGAGAGGCATCATGGGACCTATGGGGGTATTGCTGGGGATCGCGGCGCTGGCGCTGTTGGGTGCCGCGCCGGCACAGGCGGAATGGTTCGAGGCGACGTCGAAGCACTTCGTCGTCTACGCGAACGGCGATGCAGGGGTGGTTCGCAGACAGGCCGAGCAGCTCGAGCGGTTCGACAGCCTGATCCGCTATTTCCACGCGATGCCGGAGCGCGAGGAGGACGGCTCCAACAAGCTCACCGTCTATGTCGTCGGCAACGACGCGGCGGTGCAGCGCCTGTTCGGCGCGGGCGGCCAGAACATCGCCGGCTTCTACGACGGCCGGGCGAGCGGGTCGGTCGCCTTCACGCCCGCGCGCGGGTCGGAAGACGACCTCAAGCCGCAGATCGTGCTGTTCCACGAATATACCCACCATATGCTGCTCGGGAACAGCAACACCGCGCTGCCTCCCTGGTACGGAGAGGGCTATGCCGAATTCCTGTCGACCGCGCGCTCCGACAAGGACGTCGTCTGGGTCGGCGCCGCCGCGCAGCACCGCGCCTACAGCCTGCTCCTCCAGAAGGGCCTGTCCGCCGAACAGCTGTTCACCATGGATCGGGCGAAGATGTCGGAGGACCAGATCGAGTCGCTCTACGCGCGCGGCTGGCTGCTTACCCATTACGTCACGCTCGACAACGCGCGGCGAGCGCAGTTCATGGCGTATCTGAAGGCGCTCAACGAGGGTAAGCCGGGCGGCGAGGCGGCGCGCGCGGCGTTCGGCGATCTCAAGGCGCTCAACAAGGCGCTCGACGCCTATCTCGGCCGCTCGACGCTGCCGGCCTACAAGATCCCGCTCGAACGCCTGCCGCAGCCGCAGGTGACGATGCGGCCGCTGCGCGCAGGCGAGAAGGCGATGATCGGCCTCAGGATGCGCTCCGACCGCGGGGTCGACCGCACCACCGCGCAGCCGATCCTGGCGCAGGCCATGCCGATCGGCGCGCAATATCCCGACGATCCGGTGGTCCAGGGCTGGCTCGCCGAGATGGCGCTCGACGCCGGCCGCAACGACCTCGCCGAAGCCGCCGCCGATCGCGCGCTGGCGCTCGATCCCAAGTCGGCGCAGGCGCTGGTCTACAAGGCGCAGGCGCATCTGCGTCGTGCGCGCGAGGCCAAGTCGAAGGATCCGGCGGTGTGGAAGGAGGCGCGCGGCTGGCTGCTCAAGGCCAACCGCCTCGACACCAACGACGCCTATGCGCTGCTGCTCTATTATTCGAGCTTCGGCATGGCGGGCGCGGTGCCGACCGACAATGCCAAGGCGGCCTTATCCCGCGCACACGAACTGGTGCCGCAGGACGAAGGCGTCGGCTATGCCTATGCGATGCAGTCGCTGGTCGACGGCAAGATCGATCAGGCCCGCGTCGCGCTGCGCCCGCTCGCCTATTCCGCGCACAGCGGTGCCGACAATCCCGCGGCCAAGCTGCTGCGACAGCTCGACACCGGCAAGAGCGGCACCGCCGCGATGAGCGCGGTCGGCATGGAAAAGCCGGTCGAGGTGGATTGAGACGGAGTCGATTCCTCCCTCTCCCACCGGGAGAGGGAAAAGACGCCGAAGGCGGCGAAGGGTGAGGGTGACCGGCGTTATCCGCGCGTCCGTTCCCGCGCCAGCAGCGCCCGCTTGCGCTCCGGGCCGTAGGCATAGCCGCCGATGCCGCCGTCGCCGCGCGTGACGCGGTGGCAGGGAACCACGACCGCGATCGGGTTGCCGCCGCAGGCGGTGCCCGCCGCGCGCACCGCGCCTGGCCGGCCGGCGGCGGCGGCGAGTGCGGCATAGCTCAGCGTCTCGCCCGGCGGGATCGTCTTCAGCGCCTGCCACACCGCCTCCTGGAAGGCGGTGCCGCGCACGTCGAGCGGCAGCGTCGCGTCGCGCCCCGGCGTCTCGACCAGCGCGACCACCTGCGCCGCCAGCGCGGCGAGCGCGGCGTCGCCCGCGACGATCGCGGCGTTCGGAAAGCGCGCCGACAGCGCCGCCGCATCCTCGTCGAACGCCACCCGGCACAATCCCCTGTCCGTCGCGGCGACGAGCAGGGGGCCGAGGTCGGTCTCGGCGATCGTCCAGCGAATCGTCACCCCGGCGCCGCCGCGTGCCCAGACGCTCGGGCTCATCCCCAGCCGCTTGGCGCCGTCCGCGTAGAAGCGGCTCGCCGCATTGTAGCCCGCCGCATAGATCGCATCGGTCACGCGCTCCTCCCGTCCCAGCGCCTCGGCGGCGCGCGCCGCGCGGCGGCCGCGCGCATAAGCGGCGGGTGTGACTCCGGTCGCGCGCTTGAACAGCCGGCTGAAATGGTGCGGGGCATAGCCGACCGCCGCCGCCAGCGCGGCGAGCGCGATGCCCTCGTCCGCCGCGTCGATCAACTCGACCGCGCGCGCCACCGCGGCGCTGTCGCGGGCGACCTCGTCGGGGCGACAGCGGAGGCAGGGGCGATAGCCCGCCGCGCGCGCCGCGGCGCCGTCGGCGAGGAAGCGCACGTTCTCGCGCAGCGGATGGCGCGCGGGGCAGCTCGGCTTGCAATAGATGCCGGTGGTGCGCACCGCCGCGACGAAGGCGCCGTCATGCGCGCGGTCGCGGCTGGCGAAGGCGGCCCAGGCCGCGTCCTGATCGATTCCGGTCATGGGGCGGATATAGCGGGTCGGCGCCGTCCCCTCATCCCGCGGCGTGCGGTCAAAAGCCCCCTGTCGCCGCGTTGGCCTAGAAGCCGGTGCCGCGTACCGGCGGCCGCGCGCGCATCGCGGCGACGTCCTGCCGCCCCGCGGCGAGCGCGCCGACCCGCCCGAGCCCCTTGCTGACCGCGCTGCCTGCCTTGGGCGCGAACAGGCGCGCGCGAGCGTAGCGGTCGCTCGCCTCCTCGTAACGCCCCGCCGCCTCCGCACAGAGCGCGAGGTTGAACATCGTCGAGCCGTGGTCCGGTACCAGCCGGTCGACCTCGGCGAAGGCGGCGCAGGCCGCGGCGGGATCGTGCTTGGTCAGCCGCACGCCCTCGCGAAACCGCGCCGCTGCCTCCGGTGTCAGGCCGTCGCGCGCTTCCTGCACGCGGATCG
>JBKBTU010000248.1:0-3676 GCA_046290715.1 Sphingomonas sp.
TGGAAGACGACGATCGCCGCGACGATCCCGGCGGGGGTGGTGGCGAGCGCGACGCCGGCATAGGTGATCGCCGTGGCGACGATCCCGCCCGCCATCCACCGGCGTCGGCCGTTCCCGGCAGCGCCGCCTCGCCGCACCGAACGGTCGCTCAGCCAACCGAACAGGATGTTGGCGCCGCTCGCCGCGACCGCCCCGGCGGTGGCGCAGGCGGCGAACACCCCGATCCGCGCTTCCCCGCCCAGCCCCTCGACCTTCACCGGCAGCAGCAGGGTCAGCAGCGGCAGATAGGCGATGACGCCGCCGATGTTCGCCAGCGCGAAGACGAGCAGAAAGGCGGGCGAGCGACGGGCGGACGACATGGACGCAGCAACCTGCCCGCGTCCGCACCGTCCTGCAACCGACACCGGCGTACCGCCGCCGCCCAATGCCTTGCCGCAACCCTGCAACCCAACCGTGCTCCTGCGCAGGCAGGAGCCCAGGATCACAGGCGACACCGTCCGTGGCTCTGGGCTCCTGCCTCCGCAGGAGCACGGCACGCGCCCGATCGGCGGACCGGATCAAAGCGACCTGGGGCGTGACGACATCACGTTGATCCGCATTCACCGTTTGCCCTGAGCCTGTCGAAGGGCCTGAGTGTCACCTGTGCTTCGACAGGCTCAGCACGAACGGCTTCATGTCATATAATCACGCTTTAGGGCTGATCGACCCCGGTCCTTCCCCGCCCGGACAAGGCTATCGCATATGGGCTGCCTGATCCGTGGTTTGATCTTTAGTCCTCCGTCATGCCGCACTTGTTCCGGCATCCGCCGTGCCGCACACCATTAAGCTGCTGATGTGCGGCACGGTGGACTCCGGAACACGTCCGGGGTGACGTAAGATATTGGGACGGCATGCCCCTTCGCCCGAAGCCAGTAGCTGTCCTAGCCCTATGCGATTGCCCTGCCCCCAGGGGGGATGACCAAGGCCTTCATCCAAAACGCCGATCCGTCCTCCGAACCTGCCGCTACTCGTTTCCATCGACAGATCTCTCCGCAAACCCAGCGGTCACGGCCGCATCGTCGCGCCCTCCAGCACCGCGGTCGACACCATCGTCCGGTCGCCCGCATCGCGCGCCAGCGCCACGCGATAGCGGCCCGGCGCGATCCGCCAGCCCGGCAGCTTGACGTCGTAATCCGCCACCACGCGCGGCTCGGCGGTCAGCGTCACCCGCCGCGTCTCGCCCGGCTTGAGCATGACGCGGGTGAACCCCGCCAGCCGCATCGGCGCATCGCCGCCGTCACGTGCGACATACATCTGCGGCACGTCGGCCCCTGCCCGCTTGCCGGTGTTGACCACGTCGAACGTCACCGACAGGCGGGTGCCGCCGGTCACCACCGGATTGCGATAGGCGAATTGCGTGTAGCTGAGCCCGTGACCGAAGCGGAACAGCGGCGTCAGCCCCTTCTTCTCGTACCAGCGATAGCCGACGTCGGCGCCCTCGACGTAATCGACCGGGAAGCTTTCCAGCACGTAGTTCGACGCCGCCGCCGGGTTGGCCGCCGCCGCGGCTTCCAGCCCGCTCAGCCGGTCGAGCCCGACGGGGCGCGGCCGCGGCGGCTGCGAGGCGTCGGCGGGGAAGGTGATCGGCAGCCGGCCCGACGGATTGACCCGTCCGGTCAGGATCGCGGCGAGCGCCTCGCCGCCGCGCTGGCCGGGATACCAGGCCTGCACCACCGCCGGCACCGCCTTGATCCACGGCATCAGCACCGGCCCGCCCGTCTCCATCACCGCGACGGTGCGCGGCTGCGCGGCGGCGATCGCGGCGATCAGCGCATCCTGCTGGTTCGGCAGCCTGAGGTCGGGCACGTCGTCCGCCTCCGTCGTCCATTGCGTCGCGAAGACGATGGCGAGGTCCGCCGCCTTCGCCGCCTCGACGGTGGCGTTGAGGCTGCGTCCGTCGACCCAGTCAATGCGCACCCCCGGCAACGCCTTGCGCAGCGCGGCGAGCGGCGAGGAGGCATGATAGGTGATCCGCGCGAACGACGCCGATCCGCCGGTGGCGAGCGGGATTTCGACCGGCGCGCCGCCGACCGAGCGGACCTGGCTGGAACCGCCGCCCGACAGCACGCCGACATCGGCGTTGCCGCCGATCACGACGATCCGCTTCGCCGTGCGCGCGATCGGCAGCAGGTCGCCGTCGTTCTTGAGCAGCACGATGCCCGCCTCCGCGGCGCGCTGCGCCACCTCGGCATGCGCGGCATAGGGCGGGGTCTGCGCGGTCGCCGGCACCGGCGTGTCATAGGCGCCGGTCGCGATCAGCCCGGTCAGGTAGCGCGCGACCATGTCGTCGATCCGTGACAGCGGCACCTCGCCCTTGTTCACGTCGGCCTTTAGCGGAGCGGCGAAATAGAGCGCCTTGTCCAGTTCCTGCCCCGATTGCTGGTCGAGACCGGCATTCGCCGCCTTGGCCGTCGAATGCACCGCCCCCCAGTCGCTCATCACCCAGCCGGGATAGCCCCAGTCGCGTTTGAGCACGTCGGTCAGCAGGTGGCGGTTCTCGCACGACCAGTCACCGTTCACCTTGTTGTAGGCGCACATCACCGAACCCGGCTTCCCGCCCTCGATCGCCAATTGGAAGGCGAGCAGGTCGCTCATGCGCAGCGCCGCCTCGCCGATCCTGGCATCGACGACCATGCGTCCGGTCTCCTGCGCGTTGAGTGCGAAATGCTTCACCGTCGACACGATGCGGTTGGATTGCACCCCGGCGATATGCGCGCCCGCCAGCGTGCCCGCGAGCAGCGGATCCTCGCCCAAATATTCGAAGTTGCGCCCGTTCCACGGGTCGCGCGTCAGGTTGACGCCACCCGCGAGCAGCACGTTGAAGCGCTTGGCGCGCGCCTCCGCGCCGATCATCGTGCCGCCCGCCCGTGCGATGGCGGGATCGAAGCTCGCCGCGGTGGCGAGGCCGGAGGGGAGCGCGGTCGCGACGTCGCCCTTGCGCTGCTCGACCTGGTTGGCGACGCCGAGCGAGGCGTCGCTCTCGCGCACCACCGGCACGCCCAGCCGCGGGATGCCGTCGACATGCCCGGCGGACGGGATCAGCGCCTCGCGCGTCTTGCCCTCCGCCATGGGCGGGAACAGCCCGTGGAGCAGCGCGATCTTCTCGTCGAGCGTCATGCGCGCGACGATCGCGTCGGCCCGCGCCCGCGCGTCCTGCGCCTGCGCCTGCGCCATCGGGGACGCGGTGGCGATCGCCGCCAGCGCCACCAGGCTCGTACCGGCCCATCCCATGACAGTCCGCCCCCTGCTCCGTCGCATGATCATCGCTCTCCTATCGGTTGTCGGTGCCAGCAAAGCATATTGCGTGAACGTTCACAACTTCGCCGGATCAAGCACATGGATGACTTGACAGGCCCCGCGCGATGCAAGAAGTGAACGTTCTCAAAGAACGCGGGCAAGCCGCGT
This sequence comes from Sphingomonas sp., assembly GCA_046290715.1. Lineage (GTDB taxonomy): Bacteria > Pseudomonadota > Alphaproteobacteria > Sphingomonadales > Sphingomonadaceae > Sphingomonas. The sequence continues at coordinate 3,445 of JBKBTU010000248.1, forward strand.
CCAAAACGGGGAGGTTCCTGATGCGCAGCGCTCACGCTCGCCTGCTTTCGCAATTCGCTCTTGGCGTTTCCACCATCGCGCTCGTCGCGCTGCCCGGTGTAGCCGCGGCGCAGGACACGCAAACGCCCGACGCCGCCGCAACGGTCGGCAATCCGGGCCCGTCGCAGACCGACCCGCAGGCCGGCGCGGTTCCAGAGGGCGAGGCGGGCGACGACATCGTCATCACCGGTAT
>JBKBTU010000024.1:0-13260 GCA_046290715.1 Sphingomonas sp.
GATCTTCATCGTGCGCGTATGCGATCAGCCAGATGACGAGCGCGGCGATCACCGCACAGGCGACCGTTCCCCACTTCAGCATGGCGGTCACGCTCGAATAGGTCGCCACATGCGCCTTCATCTCACCATCGCCGGCCATCATCCAACCCCTGCTTGCGTCAGGCGCACGCGCCATCGTTGCCGGATACCTGCCCGCAAAGCCGCGCCGACGTCAAGGCAAGCGATCCCACCCGGCGCTTAAGCCCGCCTTTACCGCCGCACTGTATCACCTGCCCCGAACCGGGACGGGAAAATACCTATGACGCGCAACGGGCAGCGGCTGCTTCTGCTGATCGACGACGAACCCGCGCAGCGCCGGCTGGTGTCGGCGCTGGCGGCGCGTGCGGGCTGGCGCTCGATCTTCGCCGCCGATGGCGAGATGGCGCTGGCGCAATTGGGCACGCAGGACGGCATGCAGCTCGACGCGATCCTGCTCGACCATTGGGCGCCCGACGCCGATGCCGCGCCGCTGATCGCGGAATTGCGCGAGCGGCGCCCGGCGCTCCCCATCCTGTTGCTGACCGCGAACGGATCGGTGGCGCATGCGGTCGCCGCGATGCGCGCGGGCGCGACCGATTTCCTCGTCAAGCCGCTCGCACCCGAACGGCTGCTCGCCGCGCTGGAGGCGGCGGTGGCCGGCACCGCGGCGGGCGAACTCCGCCCGCTGACCGAGAAGATCCCGGCGCTGCTCGCCTTCGACGAGATCGTCGGCTCGTCGCCCGACTTCCGCGCGGCGCTGGCGATCGCGGCGAAGGCGGCGCGCGCGCGCGTGCCGGTGCTGGTCGAGGGCGAGAGCGGCGTCGGCAAGGAGGTGGTCGCGGACGCGATCCACGCCGCCTCGCCCCGCTCCAAAAAGCCGATGGTGACGGTGAATTGCGGGGCGATCCCCGCGAACCTCGTCGAATCCGAGCTGTTCGGCCACGAGAAGGGCGCGTTCACCGGCGCGTTCGAACGCAAGATCGGCAAGTTCGCCGATGCCGACGGCGGCACCATCCTGCTCGACGAGATCGGCGAGATGCCGCTCGAAACGCAGGTCAAGCTGCTGCGCGTGCTGCAATCGGGCGAGATCCAGCCGATCGGCGCCCGCCATGCCCGCGAGGTCGACGTGCGCGTGATCGCCGCGACCAACAAGAAGCTGCTCGAGGAGGTCGAGGCGGGGCGGTTCCGCGAGGACCTCTATTACCGGCTGAACGTGGTGCAGGTGACGATCCCGCCCCTGCGCGAGCGGCTGGGCGACGTGCCGGCGCTGGCGCGCCACCTGCTCGCCCGGATCGCGCAGCAGCCGGGGTTGAGGCCGCTCGGCATCACCGACGATGCGCTGGCGCTGCTGGTGCAATACGACTGGCCGGGCAACGTCCGCCAGCTCCAGAACGCGCTGTTCCGCGCCGCGGTGCTGTGCGAGGGCGCGGCGCTGACCCGCGCGGACTTCCCGCAGATCGCGGCGCTGGGCGACCGCCGCACCGGCTTCACCGGCGCCGCCACCGCATCGGGCGGCGGCGTCACGCTCTTCCGGCCGGACGGCAATTTGCGCCCGCTCGAGGATATCGAGGCGGACGTCATCCGCCTCGCGATCGGCCATTATCGCGGCCGGATGACCGAGGTCGCGCGGCGGCTGGGGATCGGCCGGTCGACGCTGTACCGCAAACTGGGCGAGCTCGGCATCGACAACGCGGCGGCTTGATCCGCTACCAGAGGATCCCCTTGACCGGCGTCAGGGGAGCGGGCGCCTCGTCGCCGATCGACTGAAGCAGGTCGATCTCGATCGTCCGGCACATCGCCGACAGCGGCAGGTCGTGGACAGTGTTGGCGAAGGGATCGACGAGGTCGTCGCCGATCGCGAGCACCGCGAGGAACATCAGCCCCGCGACCGTCGACCCGAGCGGCGTCGCGAAGCCGAGCGTCTCGACGAGGCCGATCGGCAGCAGCACGCAAAAGACGTGGACGAACAGCGTCGGGAAGAAGCGATACTGGTTGGGCAGCGGCGTGTTCTTGAGCCGCTCCATGCCGCCCTGCGCGTTGGCGATATCGACCAGCACCGATTCCATCTGCGTCTGCTGGATGGTGTCGATCCAGCCCTGGCGGCGCGCGTCGTCGATGCGGCGGCCGGTGCCGTCGAGCAGGCCGTTGGCGATGTTGGTGCGCGACAGGGACGGCGTCGCCTCGCCGCGCGACAGGAAGCGCAGCACCTGCTCGTCGACCGGCTGGCGGCGCAGCTGGCAGCGCAGCGCGTTGACGTAGGCGATCTGGCGCAGGACGATCGTCCGCCGCAGATCGTGCGCCTCGTCGGCGGGCAGGAAGTTGCGCGCTTCGCGGCTAAGGTTGCGCGAGGCGTTGATCATCAGCCCCCACAGCGAGCGCCCTTCCCACCAGCGTTCGTAGGCGGAATTGCTGCGGAAGCCGAGGAACAGCGCGAGCACCGAGCCGAACAGCGTGAGCGGCAGCGACGGCGCCTTGAACGGCAGCAGGTAGTAGGTGACGGTGACCGCGACGTCCCAGATGAACAGGAGCGACAGCGGCTTCCAGACTTCCGAGACGATCTGGCGCAGACGGGGGGTGGAACTGACGATCATGGAGCCTCTCGTTTCGGACCGCGATTAGCCGCTCAACTTATCCGACGCGCAATTGCTGCGTTGCAAAACGTTTCCGTTCCGGACTTTCTCCCTCACCCGCCGACCAGGGCGCGGTCGCGCAGGCCGCGCCATATCTTGAGCGCCTGCACCGTCGCCGGCACGTCGTGGACGCGCAGCAGCTGGACGCCCGCCTCCGCCCCCTTGAGCGCGAGCGCGAGGCTGCCGCCCAGGCGCGCCTCCACCGGCGCTTCGTTGTCGAGCGCGCCGATCATCCGCTTGCGGCTGGCACCGAGCATGATCGGACAGCCGAGGCCGTGGAAGATGGTGAGGCCGTTGATGAGCGCGAGGTTCTCGGCAAGCGTCTTGCCGAAGCCGATGCCGGGATCGACGATGATCCGCTCGGCCGCGACGCCCGCCGCGATGACGGCGGCGATGCGCGCCTCCAGCCAGTCGAACACCTCGATCAGCACGTCGCGATAGCCGGTGCGGGCGTGGCCGCCCTCCTTGGGATCGGGCGAGTGCATCAGCACGACCGGGCAGCCGGCGCGCGCCACCACCGCCAATGCGCGCTCGTCCCACAGCAGCGCGGAGACGTCGTTGACGAGCGTCGCTCCGGCGGCGAGCGCCGCTTCCATCACCGCCGCCTTGCGCGTGTCGATCGAGACCGGGGTCCCGCTGCGCGCGAGCCGCTCGGCGACGGGGACGACGCGCGCGATCTCGTCGCCCTCCCACACCTGCGCGGCCCCGGGCCGGGTCGATTCGCCGCCGAGATCGACCAGCGCCGCGCCCGCCGCCGCCATGTCGACGCCCGCCGCGGCGGCCGCCTGGGGGTCGGCGCTATGCTTGCCGCCATCGGAGAAGCTGTCTGGCGTGACGTTGAGGATGCCCGCGACGAGCGGCTGGTCGAGGCGGAGGATGCGGTCGCCGAGGCGCAGCGGCGCACGCGGCGCGGTGATCGCGGCGTGGAGCGCGCGAGCACGCTCGCCGAGTGTCGCGACCGCGGCGACCGGCACGGTACGACGGCGGCCGTCCTCGATCACCTCATAGGCCGCGAACCATTGCAGCCCCCCCGCGAGCCGCGCGACGGCGTCGTCCGCCTGGGTGACGGGGGTGTCGACGAACTGGACGGGGCGGAGGTGGAGGCTCATCGCCGCTGTGTTCCCGCTCGGGTCCAACAAGGCAAGGGGACTTGGCTCCCGGCAACACGATCCTCCCCGGCACGGGCAGGTGGCGCCGCGTAGCGGCGACGGAGGGGCGCTGCCTCAGGGGATCTCGTTTGTGGGAAGCCCCCTCCACCACGCCTTCGGCGCGGTCCCCAGCGTCGGGTCGGATCGTCCCCCGGACGATCCTTGAGCATGCGGGGCATGCTCAACCCGACGCTCCGTGCCGGGGAGGGATTTACGGTTGGGTCGCCAGCAGATAGGTCTGGCGCAGCGTGTCGATCGGCTGGAGCTTGCCCCCGCCGTCGTGGTGCCAGAAGGTCCAGCCGTTGCACGCCGGTGCGCCTTGCAGCGTCGCGCCCAATTTGTGGATCGAGCCGGTGGCGCCGCAGTCGCTGAGCAGGCTGCCGTCGGCACGCACGGTGACGCGGAAGCGGCGCTTGGCGTCGGTGAGGACCGCGCCCGGCGTCAGATAGCCGTTCTCGACCAGCACGCCGAACGCGACCTTGGGCTGCTGGCGCGGGCTCTGCATCGTCGACAGCGCCGATTCGTCCAGCGGCAGCGCCGCGGCGATCCGCTCCTCGGCCGCCGCGATATAATCGCCCTCGCGCTCGATACCGATCCAGCGGCGGCCCAGGCGCTTCGCCACCGCGCCGGTCGTGCCGGTGCCGAAGAAGGGGTCGACCACGACGTCGCCCGGCTTGGTGCAGGCGAGCAGGATGCGGTAAAGCAACGCCTCGGGCTTCTGCGTCGGGTGAACCTTGACCCCGCCCTTCTTCAACCGCTCCTGCCCGCCGCAGATCGGGAATTCCCAGTCGGAGCGCATCTGCAGCTCGTCGTTGAGGGTCTTCATGCTGCGATAGTTGAAGGTGTATTTGGCGCCTTCGCCCTTCGCCGCCCAGATCAGCGTCTCGTGCGCGTTGGTGAAGCGCGTGCCGCGGAAGTTCGGCATCGGATTGGCTTTCCGCCAGACGATGTCGTTGAGGATCCAGTAGCCGAGATCCTGCACCGCCGCGCCGACGCGGAAGATGTTGTGATAGCTGCCGATCACCCAGATCGTGCCGTCGTCCTTGAGGATGCGGTGCGCCTCGGCCAGCCAGGCGCGGGTGAAGGCGTCATAGGCGGCGAAGGTGTCGAACTTGTCCCAATCGTCGGTCACCGCATCGACGTGGCTGCCGTCGGGCCGGAACAGCTCGCCGCCAAGCTGGAGATTGTAGGGAGGATCGGCGAAGACCATGTCGACCGACTTGTCGGGCAGGGCGCGCATCGCCGCGATGCAATCGCCGCGAATGATGGTGTCGAGCGGCAGCACCGGCGCTGCTACGTTCCGCGACACCACAGCGCGCGCCGCGACCCGCGGCTGCCTGACCTTCTCGATAACCGGCATCATGTCCCCCTTGCCCGCCTATTCGCGCCGAACACCGGACTCGCGTCAAGTCGGCAATGGTTAACGAGGAGGGTTGCGTTTCCGTTAACGCAAAGCGCGATCCCCTCTTGCGTACAAGATATGGGGAGGCGGATTCGACCGCCGTCCCCAGCCTTGGGGGTGTGACTCAAAAGACTCAGCCGCCGGATTGGTGAAGGACCTGCGGGTGGAACAGCGGTCCGGCGGCCGCATCAGGCGTGATTCGAGCGAAGGCGGCGGCGACGGGGGCGAAGCTGCGGCGGTGAATCGGGGTCGGGCCATGCTCGGCGAGCGCGGCGAGATGCTGCTTGCAGCCATAGCCCTTGTTCGCATGCCAGTGGTACTGCGGCCAGGTCGCGGCATGCTCCAGCATCAGCGCGTCGCGGGTGTGCTTGGCGACGACCGAGGCGGCGGCGATCGACAGGCTGTGGGCGTCGCCGGAGACGATCGCCGTGGCGGAATAGGACCAGCGCGGCAGGCGGTTGCCGTCGACGAGCACATGGCCGGGATCGCAGCCCAGTTTCGCGACCAAGGCGTCGACCGCGAGCGTCATCGCCTTCATCGTCGCCCAATAGATGTTGAGCGTGTCGATCTCCGCCGGTTCGACCACGCCAAGGCCCCAGACCGCGCGGGTCTGGATGAGGCCGCACAGGCGGGCGCGCTCGGCGGCGGAGAGCTTCTTCGAATCGTCGATACCGCGCGGAACGCCCTTGGCGGGCAGCACCACCGCGGCGGCGACCACCGGGCCGGCGAGCGGCCCCCGCCCCGCCTCGTCCACCCCGGCGACGGGCGGCAGGCAGGCCTTCTCGTGCTTCAGTCCGGGCATCGGGCGATCAGCGCGGCAAAGGGCGTGACGCCCAACGTGTGTCCCATCGGGCCATGCCCTGCGCCAAGACCGGGCGCCGCGGCAAGCGCCGCCTGGACATATGCGATGGCCCGCCCGACCGCGTCGGCGAGTTCCAGACCCTCGGCCAGACCGACCGCGATACCGCTGGCGAGCGTGCAGCCGGTGCCGTGGCTGTGGCGGGTGACGATGCGCGGGTGCATCCAGACCGCCTCCACGCCGTCTGCGGTGACGAGCCGATCCTCGATCCGATCGCCCTCGGCATGGCCGCCCTTCACCAACAGCGCCGCGCCCTTGCGGCGCACCGCCGCCTCCCCGCCGAGCGCGGCGAGTTCGGGCAGATTGGGGGTGACGATCGTCGCGCATCGCATCAACCGGTCGAAGGCGGCGATCGTCGCCGCGTCGGCCAGCACCGAGCCGCTGGTCGCGATCATGACGGGATCGAACACGACCGGCACCGCGAGCGGTTCGAGCATATCGGCGACCGCGTGCGCGGTGGCGGCCGAACCGATCATGCCGATCTTCACCGCATCGACGCCGAGATCGTCGATCACGCTCCGCATCTGCGCGACCACGATGTCGGCGGGAACGGCATGCACCGCCTGGACGCCCAATGTGTTCTGCGCGGTGATCGCGGTGATCGCGGTCATGGCGTGGCCGCCGAGCATGGTGACGGTCTTGATATCCGCCTGAATGCCGGCGCCGCCGCCCGAGTCGGAGCCGGCGACGATGAGGACGCGGGGGATCATGGTCGGGTCCGGAAGTTTGCGAAGTTTACACTACGTGCGCGCCGGAATCGCCTTCCGCAGGGGGTTGGGGCGGGTGCGATGCGGGTGTCTTGGCTGGTGTGGTGAGCCATGTCGGCCCCCATGGCACAAAGCGGGGGGCGTAGGACAGTGACGCTTTTGTTCACGCGGAGACGCGGAGGCGCGGAGAGGATACGCCAGTGGCTGCGTCGCCCCTCGATCGCCCGTCCGCACCCCGCGGCAGCCGATGTCGGAGAGAGCTGCCGCGGCCCGGAGCGAGACACCTCCGCGTCTCCGCGTCTCCGCGTGAACCCCTTCTTCGTCATCCCGGCGAACGCCGGGATCCATGGACACGCTCGGCCCGCCGTATCGCGCCACCGCAGCCATACCGCGACCATGGATCCCGGCGTTCGCCGGGATGACGGGGAGGAGGTCAGCCGCGGAACCGGCGCTCGGTCGCAGCGGGGTTCGCCTTCAGCGTCTTGCCGGTGCGGGTCGGGCGGTCGAGGAGTTCGCCGCCGCAGTTCGGGCAGCGTTCGTCGAGGTCGTCGGCGCAGGTCGTGCAGAAGGTGCATTCGAACGAGCAGATGAACGCGCCGGGGCTGTCGGCGGGAAGGTCCGCGCCGCAGCGCTGGCAGTCGGGATGCATCGCCAGCATCAGGCGGCCGCCTGCCGCACCGCGTCGCAGATGCGGTCGACGAGCGTCTCGACCTGGCGGGCGTCGTCGCCCTCTGCCATCACGCGGATCACCGGTTCGGTGCCGGACGGCCGGATGACGAGGCGGCCGGTGCCGGCGAGTTCGGCCTCGGCCGCGGCGATCGTGTCCTTGACCGACTGCGCCTCGAGCGGCTTGCCGCCGGCGAAGCGGACGTTCTTGAGCAATTGCGGCAGCGGCTCGAAACGGTGCAGCACCTCGCTCGCCGGCGCGCCCGCCCGCTTCAGCTCGGCGAGCACCTGCAGCGCGGCGACGAGGCCGTCGCCGGTGGTGCCATAGTCGGCCAGAATGATGTGCCCAGATTGTTCGCCGCCGACGTTGTAGCCGGAACTGCGCATCTTTTCGAGCACGTAGCGGTCGCCGACCGCGGTGCGGACGAGGCCCAGGCCCTGCGAGCGCAGGTGGCGTTCGAGCCCGAGGTTGGACATGACGGTGGCGACGAGACCGCCGCCCGCGAGCCGCCCGGCGCGCGCCCAGCCCGCGGCGATCGTCGCCATCAGCTGGTCGCCGTCGACCACCCGCCCCTTCTCGTCGACGACGATGAGCCGGTCGGCGTCGCCGTCGAGCGCGATGCCGATGTCGGCGCCGGCCGCCACCACGGTCTCGGACAGGGTCTGCGGTGCGGTCGAGCCGACGCCGTCGTTGATGTTGGTACCGTTGGGGGTCACGCCGATCGCGACCACGTCGGCGCCGAGTTCCCACAGCGCCGCGGGCGCGACGCGATAGGCGGCCCCGTTGGCGCAATCGATGACGATGCGCAGGCCGTCGAGGCGCAGGTCGGTGGGGAAGGTCGCCTTGGCGAAGTGGATGTAGCGGCCCTGCGCATCCTCGATCCGCCGGGCGCGGCCGATCTGCGCCGAGGGGGCGAGCGGGACGTCGCCCGATCCGGCGCCGTCGATCAGTTGCTCGATCGTCTCCTCCGCCTCGTCGGACAGCTTGTAGCCGTCGGGCCCGAACAATTTGATGCCGTTGTCGGCGAAGGGATTGTGGCTCGCCGAGATCATCACGCCGATGTCGGCGCGCATCGACTGGGTCAGCATCGCCACCGCCGGCGTCGGCAGCGGGCCGACCATGACGACGTCCATGCCGACGCTGGTGAAGCCCGCGACCAGCGCCGATTCGAGCATATAGCCCGACAGGCGCGTGTCCTTGCCGATCAGCACGCGGTGCTTGTGATCGCCGCGCTGGAAATAGGCGCCGGCCGCCATCCCGACCTTCATCGCCATCGCGGCGGTCATCGCGCCCGCGTTGGTCGCGCCGCGAATGCCGTCGGTGCCGAAATATTTCCTTGCCATCGCGCGCGATCCGTTCCGCTATGCCGCCTCGTCCGACCCCCGATGCGCCAAGGAACCCGATGTCGCAAGCCACCCGTATCCTGCTCGCGCTCGTCGCCGGCATCGCGCTCGGCATCGCCGCGGTCGCGCTGAACCGTCCGGCGGCGCTGGCCGTCGTCACCGTCACCCAGCCGATCGGCGAGGCGTGGCTGCACGGCCTGCAGATGGTGATCGTGCCGCTGATCGTCGGGCTGCTCGTCACCGGCATCGCCGCCACCGCGGAGGCCGCGCGCGCCGGCCGGATCGCGGGCCGCGCGGTGGCGCTGTTCGTGGTGGTCCTGTGGTCGACGACGCTGATGTCGGCGGCGGTGATGCCGCTGCTGCTCGACCTGTGGCCGCTGCCCGCAGCGTGGTCGCAGGCGTTGCGCGCTGCGCTGACCGAGGCGCCGGCGGCGGGAACGGTGCCGACACTCGCCGATTTCTTCAACACGATCGTGCCGACCAACGTCGTCGCGGCGGCGTCGGGCGATGCCTTCCTGCCGCTGACCGTGTTCACGCTCGCCTTCGCGTTCGCGATCACGCGGCTGGAGCCGGACTCGCGCGAGCGGCTGGTCGGGCTGTTCCGCAGCATCACCGATGCGATGCTGGTGATCATCGGCTGGGTGCTGAAACTGGCGCCGATCGGCATCTTCGCGCTCGCTTACGGCGTCGGCGCGCGCACCGGCGCGGCGGCGTTCGGGGCGCTCGTGCACTATATCGTGCTCGTCTCGACGATCGGCTTCATCGTCATGCTGGCGGGCTATGGCGTCGCGCGGCTCGCGGGCGGCGTGCCGCTCGCCCGGTTCGCGCGCGCGGTGGCGCCGGCGCAGGGCATCGCGATCAGCACGCAATCTTCGCTCGCCTCGCTGCCCGCGATGCTGAAGGGATCCGCGGAGATCGGCGTCGCGCCGGCGACGGCGGGGATCGTGCTGCCGGTCGCGGTAGCGATCTTCCGCGCGACCAGCCCGGCGATGAACCTGGCGGTGGCGCTGTATGTCGCGCACTGGCTGGGGGTGCCGATCGGGCCGGGGCAGCTGGCGGCGGGGGTGGCGACGGCGGCGATCACGACGATGGGATCGGTGTCGCTGCCCGGCACGATCAGCTTCTTCGCGAGCGTCGCCCCGGTGGCGTTCGCGATGGGCGTGCCGATCGAGGCTTTGGGCTTGCTGGTCGCGGTGGAGACGGTGCCGGACCTGTTCCGGACGGTGGGCAACGTGACGATGGATGTCGCGGTGACGAGCGTGGTGGGCAAATCCTCCCCGGTACGGAGAGGTGGCACGCCGCAGGCGTGACGGAGGGGCTGCCGCGGGTGGTATCGCGTGGGGCTGCCCCTCCACCATTCGCTGCGCGAACGGTCCCCCTCCCCTGCGAAAGCAGGGGAGGATTGTCTTACTTCACCCCGTGCATCCACTTCTTGAGCGGCCAGGAGAGGATGAGCAGGACGATGCCGAGGCCGATCGCCCATTCGGCGATCAGCGTGAAGACGCCGTTGTAGGTGTCGAGGCTGACCTTGAGGTTCGTCACCTGCCCGCCGACCGTCTCGACGCTGGCGACCTGCGCGATCATCCCGGCGAAATATTGCGCGACCGAGATCGACAGGAACCACACCCCCATCATCAGCCCGACGATGCGCGCGATCGACAGCTTGGTGATCATCGACAGGCCGACGGGCGAGATGCACAGTTCGGCGAGGCTGTGGATCAGGTAGAGGCCGGCGAGCCACCAGATGCCGACCTTGAAATCGGGGCCGACGAAGCGGCTGCCGAAAACGAGGAACAGGAAGCCCGCGCCGACGCCCATCAGCGCGATGCCGAACTTGACGGGAATCGACGGTTCGCGGCCCGCCGCGGCGAGCTTGGTCCACATCGCCGCCATGATCGGCGCGAAGAGCACGATGAACAGCGCGTTGAACGTCTGCGTCTGCCCGGCCGAGATCGGATAGCCGAAGATGTGGAGGTCGGTGTTGCGGTCGGCGAACAGCGTCAGGCTGGAGCCGGCCTGTTCGAACAGCGTCCAGAACACGACGTTGAAGGTGATGAGCACCATCGCGGCCAGCATCATCTGGAATTCGGTGCGGCTGCCCGAGACGAAGCTCCAGATCAGGATGCCGGGCACCGCGACGATGAAGGTGCCGAACAGCAGCTTGCCCATCAGCGGCAGCGCCAGGACATAGGCGAGGATCGAGCCCGCGCCCGCGGTTGATTCCGCGCTGTTCATCAGGTTGACGAAGAGAAGGTAGAAGAGCGGCACGCCGATCAGCGCCGCGGCATAGATGCCCACCGCGCGATTGGCCGGCTGGCCGGCGGGCTGTTCGCCATAGCCGGTGAGGCGCCCGCCGTCGAACTGCACGAGGATCCAGGACAGCAGCATGCCGAGTGCGGCGAGGCCGAAGCCCGCCCACCAGCCGAGCCCGTCCCACACGCCGGGAATGCCCACCGCGAGCAGCGGGCAAAGGAATTGCGAGAGCAGCGAGCCGAGGTTGATCCCCATGTAGAAGATGGTGAAGCCGCTGTCGCGTCGTCGGTCGCCCTGCGCGTAGAGTTCGCCGACCATCGTCGAGATATTGGGCTTGAAGAAGCCGTTGCCGACCGAAACCATGCACAAGGCAATGAGCATCAGCGTGGTGTAGAAGGCGCTGCGTTCGCCGTCCGAGGCGAAGCCGCCCTTGGCGATCGTGCGTTGCGGCTGGCCGTCCGCGCCGAGCAACGCGACACTGCCGTCGTCGTTGCCCTTGATCGCCAGTTTCTGCCCCCCGTCGACGATGTAGCGCGTCTCGGCGCCGTTCACCCGTTCGATCGCGACGTCGTAGCGCTGGCCGTCGATCGTCGCATAAGGCTTGGCCGGCTGTCCCCCGAACGCGAGCGTGAAATAGCCCAGCGCCATCAGGATCGCGCCGAACTTCACGGCGCGTTTGGAGCCGAGATACTGGTCGGCGAGATAGCCGCCGACCAGCGGGGTCAGATAGACGAGCGCGGTATAGCCGCCGTAGAGGCCGGTCGCTGCGCGATCGCCGAACAGGAAATGCTGCGTCAGATAGAGCGTCAGCAGCGCCCGCATGCCGTAATAGCCGAACCGCTCCCACATCTCGGTGGTGAACAGCCGGGCGAGCTGGCGCGGATGGCCGAACCAGGTCTTTTCGGCCGCCGGATTGATGTGGCTGATGTCGGGCTCGAGGCGGTTGTCCGCCGTCGGAGTATCGACCATTCGTTACGCTCCCTGATACGCCGGAGCTCGAACGGGCTCCCTAAAATATGATATCAAGAGTAACGACAAAGCCACGGCTGTAAATCCCGGCGGGGCTGGCTATGGGGGCGGCCATGTTCAACGACATCGCCACGCCGCTCTCGCTGCTCGCCAGCCGTCGCTCGGGCAAGCCGCGCGACCTCGTCGCACCCGGCCCCGACGCGGAGCAGATCGCCGCCATGCTCGCCATCGCCGCGCGCACCCCCGATCACGGCAAGCTCGCACCCTGGCGGTTCGTGGTGGTCGAGGATCGCGACGCGCTGTCGCGGCTGATCACCGACGCCTATCGCGCCGAGCGGCCGCAGGCGGCGCGCAGCGAGATCGACTCGCTCGACCAGTTCGCGCGGCAGGCGCCGGCGCTGGTCGTGGTGCTGTCGTCGCCGGTGCTCACCAGCCATATCCCGCTGTGGGAACAGGAGCTGTCGGCGGGCGCGGCGACGATGAACCTGCTGCACGCGGCGCATGCGATGGGCTTCGCAGGCGGATGGCTGACCGGCTGGCCGGCCTTTTCCGCAACGGTGCGCGATGCGTTCGGCGCTGCGCACGAGCGGATCGCGGGCTTCGTCTTCCTCGGCACGCCCGGGCGTCCGCTCGACGAACGCCCCCGCCCGGACATGGCACGCATCGTCGCGCGCTGGCCCGCAACGGGATCGGCGCCAACCCGTTGACGGTGGACCTTTTCGCCAATTGCTGTATTAAACCAGCATGACAGCGCTCAGCAACGAGGACAGCCCGGTCTATATCCGGCTGCGGGGAACGATCGCGGCGGGGATCCTGCGCGGCGATTATCGCGCCGGCGACCAGCTTCCCTCGGTGCGCGCCTTCGCCGCCGAACACGGCGCCAATCCGCTGACCGTCGCCAAGGCGTACCAGAGCTTCCAGGACGACGGCTACGTCGAGGTACGGCGCGGCGTCGGCATGTTCGTGCTGCCCGGCGCGGCGGACAAGCTGCGCACCGCCGAACGCGCGAACTTCGTCGAGAACCAGTGGCCGCGGATCCGCGGCTATATCGACCTGCTCGGCCTCGACGCCGCGGACCTGCTGGAGCGCGAGCGGGTCTAGAACGCGCCGCCCGCTCCCTCAGGGGCCGATCGCATCCGTTGCGGTGGAACCGGCAACGGTTCGGTAACCGTTGCCGACCGATCATGCGGCATGGACCGTCGCTTCGCCGCTCTGACCGCCAGCCTGTCGGCATTGACGTTCGGCGGCGTCTGGATCGCCATGA
>JBKBTU010000024.1:14213-19004 GCA_046290715.1 Sphingomonas sp.
AGATTCTCGAACGGGATCGACAGGCGGTGCTCGCGCTGGAGGCGGCCGAGCCCCTCGGCGTCGGGCGTGACGCGGGCGGGCAGGCCGATACGGGCGAAATAGGCGTCGAGGTCGAACATGGGGGCGCGCTTGCGGCAGGATTGCCGGGGTTGGCAAGGGGGTGGGCGGCCGCCCGACCCCATCGTCACTCCGGACTCGTTCCGGAGTCCACCGCGCGGCGGGGTGTGGGGCTGGAGGCTCTAAGCGATTCCCCTGCGGCCCGGTGGACCCCGGAGCACGTCCGGGGTGACGTTCAGTGTTGGGCGATGGTTCACTCCTCCCCGGCACGGGGAGGTGGCGCGCCGAAGGCGCGACGGAGGGGCAGTCGCGCAGCGTATCGCTCGGGGCTGCCCCTCCACCACCCGGCTGCGCCGGGCGGTCCCCCTCCCCTGCGAACGCAGGGGAGGAATTACGCGGCGAAGGCTTCGGCCGGGACCGCGTACAGCACCTCGGCGCTCGCCGTCGCCGCCGCCTTCAGGCCGAGAGCTTCGGGGACGATCTGGTCCAGGTAGAAGCGGACGGCGGCGCGCTTGACCTGGGCGGCCTGGTCGTCGCCGGTCGCCGCGCGGCCCTGCCGCTCCATCAGCCAGCCGCAGGTCGCGACCGCGGTCATCGTCAGGAACGGATAGCTCGCCGCGAGCTTGTCGTCGGCATCGGCGGTGGCGAGGCGGTGGGCGATGCCGTCGACGGCATCGATCAGCGCGACGAGGTCGGGATGCTGCGCCTCGGCCCGCATGTCGGCGACTAGCGCGGCGAAGGCGGCGCCGTTCTCCAGGCTGAGCTTGCGCCCGACGAGGTCGGCGGCCTGGATGCCGTTGGTGCCCTCGTAGATCGGCGTGATGCGCGCATCGCGGAAATACTGCGCGGCGCCGGTTTCCTCGACATAGCCCATGCCGCCATGCACCTGGACGCCGAGGCTCGCGACTTCGTTGCCGATGTCGGTGCCGTGCGCCTTGGCGAGCGGCGTCACGACCTCCAGCCGTGCCTTCGCCGCCGCATCGCCCAGGCCGGCGCGATCGACCTGACCCGCGGCATAATAGACGAGCGCGCGCGCCGCCTGCGTCTGCGCCTTCATGCGCAGCAGCATGCGACGCACGTCGGGATGGTCGACGATGCGCACCGGTTCCTTGTTCGGCGAGCCCGCGCGCGCCGACTGGACGCGTTCGAGCGCATAGCCGACCGCCTTCTGCGTCGCGCCCTCGGCGATCTGCACGCCCTGCAGGCCGACGTTGAGGCGGGCGTTGTTCATCATCGTGAACATCGCACGCATGCCGCCATGTTCCGGACCGATCAGCTCGCCGATGCAATCGTCATGGTCGCCGAACGAGAGCACGCAGGTCGGCGAGGCATGCAAGCCCATCTTGTGCTCGATCGACACGACGCGGACGTCGTTGAAATCGCCGGGCGTGCCGTCCGCGGTCAGGCGGAACTTGGGGACAAGGAACAGGCTGATCCCGCGCGTGCCCGCCGGCGCATCGGGGGTGCGCGCGAGGACGAGGTGGACGATGTTGTCGGCCATGTCGTGGTCGCCGAACGAGATGTAGATCTTGGTGCCCTTGATGCTCCACTTGCCGTCCCCCAGCGGGCGAGCGGTGGCGCGCAAGGCACCGACGTCGCTGCCCGCCTGCGGTTCGGTGAGGTTCATCGTGCCGGTCCAGGCGCCGGTCGCGAGATGCGGCAGGTAGAGCGCCTGCTGCTCCGGCGTGCCGTGGTGGAGCAACGCCTCGATCGCGCCGACGGTCAGCGTCGGGCAGAGCGCGAAGCCCATGTTGGCGCTGCCGAGGGTGTCGAGCACCGCGGTCTGGATGGCGAAGGGCAGGCCCTGGCCCCCGGCCTCTTCCGGCACGCCGATCGTGCCCCAGCCGCCCTCGACGTAATCGTGGTACGCCTTGATGAAGCTCGCGGGCATGTGGACGCCGTCGGGCGACCATTTGGCGCCGACGGTATCGCCCTCGCGGTTGAGCGGCGCCCATTCGCCGGCGGCGAACTGGCCGACGCCCTCGAGCACGGCGTCGACCACGTCGGGGGTGGCGGCGGCGAAGCGGTCCGTGGCGGCGAGGTCTTCGATGCGGACGACATGCTCCAGCACGAAACGCTGGTCGGCCACGGCGGCGGTGAAGGACATCATTCTCTCCTGAAGCTGGCTTCGATATAGGCCGGAGCGATGGCCGATCCAAACCCGCGCATCTTACCCTACGGCACGGCGGCGATCGCGGAGGCCGCCGCGCGAATCACCCGCGGGGAATGCGTCGCGGTGCCGACCGAGACGGTCTATGGCCTTGCCGCCGACGCCGGGAATGCGGCGGCGGTGGCGGGGATCTATGCGGCCAAGGGGCGGCCCGCCTTCAACCCTCTGATCGTCCACGTGCCGGACCTTGCCGCTGCCGAAGGACTCGCGGTGTTCGATGCGGATGCGCGGGACCTCGCGGCGCGCTTCTGGCCGGGGCCGCTGACGCTGGTGCTGCCGCTGCGGGACGATGCGGGGATCGCGTCGCTGGTGACGGCCGGCCTGTCGACGATCGCGCTGCGCGTGCCGCGGCATCGCGCGATGCAGGCGCTGCTGGCGGCGACCGGGCGGCCGCTCGCCGCGCCATCGGCCAATGCGAGCAACGGCCTCAGCCCGACGCGGGCGGTGCATGTCGCCGCGAGTCTGGGCGAGCGCGTGCCGCTGATCATCGACGACGGCGGATGCGAGGCGGGGCTGGAATCGACGATCGTCGCGGGGCGGACGATCCTGCGCCCGGGACCGATCGCCGCAGGCGACTTCCCGTTCGCGATGACGCGGCGGCCGCACGATGCGGCGATCACCGCGCCGGGGCAGCTCGCGACGCATTATGCACCGGCGAAACCGCTGCGGCTGGAGGCGACCGCGGCCCGGCCGGGCGAGTGGCTGATCGGTTATGACTCTATAACGGGGGACGACATGCTGTCGGCCTCCGGCGACCTCGTCGAGGCGGCGGCGCGGCTGTTCGACGCGCTGCACCGCGCCGATGCCAGCGACCGCGCGGCCATCGCGGTGGCGCCGATCCCGGACGAGGGGCTGGGCGAAGCGATCAACGACCGGCTCCGCCGCGCGGCGCATCGGTAGGGTGGAATGCCGTATCGTTGACCCGTCATTGCGAGCGTAGCGAAGCAATGACGGAAGGCGGGGGTGACGATGCGCGCTCGTCCCGCCCCGAAACGCCGAGATCCCCGACGGCACGGGGCCGCCGGGGATCTGGCTTGGCTCGTCCTTGGGGGGAAGAGCGGTCGGCGCCGACACCCTTGGGGGGGGCGGTGCCGGCGTCGAGAGGGGAATTACTGGAGCAGCTTCAGCACGCCCTGCTGGCTCTGGTTCGCCTGGGCGAGCATCGCGGTCGAGGCCTGGCTGAGGATCTGCGCCTTGGCGAGCGCGGTCGTTTCGGCCGAGAAGTCGGCGTCCATGATCTGGCTCTTCGCCGAGGTGAGGTTGGTCGCGTTGGTGGTGAGGTTGTTCACCGCCGACTGCATCTGGTTCTGCGCCGCACCGAGGTTCGCGCGGTAGTTGCTGACCGTGGCGAGCGCCGAGTCGACGGTGGCGAGCGCGCTGTTGGTCGCCGTCGTCAGGTCGATCGCGGTGGCGTTGGTGATCGTCGTGTCGTCGGTCAGCTTGCTCAGCTTGAGGTTGATCGTGTCCGACGCATTGGCGCCGGCCTGGATCTTGATCGTGCTGTAGGCGGCGACCGCGGGCGGGCCGGCGACGGCGGCGGTGACGGTGCCGGCCGAGGCGTCGAACAGCTTGTTGCCGTTGAACTGCGTGTTGGCGAGGGTCGAGGTGATCTGCGCGCTCAGCGCGGTGACTTCGGCCTGGAGGTTGGTCTTGTCGTTGGCGCTGTAGGTGCCGCTGGTCGCCTGCACGGTCAGCTCGCGGACACGCTGCAGCATGTTCGACACTTCGCCCAGCGCGCCTTCGGCGGTCTGCGCCAGGGCGATGCCGTCATTGGCGTTGCGGATGCCCTGGTTCATGCCGCGGATCTGCGCGGTCATCGTGTTCGAGATGGCGAGGCCGGCCGCGTCGTCCTTGGCCGAGTTGATGCGGCTGCCGGTCGACAGGCGCTCCATCGCGGTGGAGAGCGAGGCGTTCGCCGAGGTGGAAGCATTGGCCGCGCGGAGCGAGGCGACGTTGGTGCCGATAACAGTCATGTCGTGGTTCCTTTATGAGTGTCAGGGCACCTCACCGCCGCCCCCCTTGAGCGGAAGGCCGAGCTGCCATCAGATGAAACGACCGGTTCGCGATCCGATTAAGCGGAAAGTTCCGGCCGGTGGTCGGCGCCGCCCGATCGGGGACGGCGCCGGGTCACGCGGTTACTGGAGGAGCTTCAGGACGCCCTGCTGGCTCTGGTTCGCCTGGGCGAGCATCGCCGTCGAGGCCTGGCTCAGGATCTGCGCCTTGGCGAGCGCGGTCGTTTCGGCCGAGAAGTCGGCGTCCTTGATCTGGCTGCGCGCCGAGGTGAGGTTGGTCGCGTTGGTGGTGAGGTTGTTCACCGCCGACTGCATCTGGTTCTGCGCGGCGCCGAGGCTGGCGCGGGTGTTGTTGACCGTGGTCAGCGCCGAGTCGATCGTGGCGAGCGCGGTGTTGTCGGCGGTGGTGAGATCGACACCGACGACCGCGGGCGGGCCGGCGGCGCCGGCGACGGCGGTGATCGTCGCATTGTCGGTGAGCTTGGTCAGCGTCAGGTTGATCGTGTCCGACGCATTGGCGCCGGCCTGGATCTTGACCACGCCCGCGGTGCC
>JBKBTU010000249.1:0-3661 GCA_046290715.1 Sphingomonas sp.
GGCACCGCCAACCCGCCGTTCACCGCGACGGTCGGCAACCCGTACCTCAACCCCTATCGCGCGACCAACATCGACGCGACGGCGGAATGGTATTTCCAGCCCGGCGCGGTGCTGTCGGTCGCCTATTTCCACAAGGACGTCGACAGCTTCGTCCAGCAATTGTCGACGCAGACGACCTATGCCGCCGCGGGCCTGCCGCTGAGCCTGCTGACGGCGTCGCAGGACCCCAACACGCTGACCTCGATCACCTCCTACGCCAACACCAAGGGCGGCAAGATCAACGGGTTCGAGGTGCAGTACCAGCAGCCCTTCACCTTCCTGCCGGGCTTCCTCAAGAACTTCGGCACGCTGCTCAACTACACGCACATCAAGTCGAACATCAGCTATATCCTGACCACCAACGCGGCGGGGGCGACGCTGATCGCGCCGCTGGTCAACGTCTCGCCCAACGCCGCCAACGCGACGCTCTACTATGAGGACAAGCGCTTCTCGGCGCGCGCCAGCCTCGCCTATCGCGACCAGTATCTGCGTCAGGTGCCGCTGCGTTCGGGGCTCGCCGATACGACGGGGTCCTATTCGACGACCAACCTCGATGCCTCGGCCTCGTACAAGATCGGCGATCACCTGACGCTGACCGTGGACGCGATCAACCTCACCAACCAGCCGACCAGCTATTGGGACGGCGAGGCGCTCCGCGACCAGCAGGTCTACAGCTCGACCGGCCGCCAGTTCTTCATCGGCGCCCGCTACAAGTTCTGACGCTTTCCCCGTGCACGGCGACGGCCTATCGTCGTCGCGCACGGGAGGTCGATCACATGAGGGTGGGTGCGCTCAAGCTGAAGCTGCAACTCGCCTGCGGCGACGGCTTCGCGCTCGGGCCGGGCAAGGCGGACCTACTCGACGCGATCGGGCGGGAGGGCTCGATCTCCGCTGCGGGACGCGTGCTCGGCATGAGCTATCGCCGCGCCTGGCTGCTCGTCGACGAGATGAACCGCTGCTTCGCGACCCCGCTTGTCGAGACGCTGCGCGGCGGCGGGCGCGAGCGCGGCGCGCGGCTGACCGAGGCGGGCGCGGCGATGCTCGCCGACTATCGCGCGCTGGAGGCGGCGACCGCCACGATCGCGGATCATCCCGCCTATCGCCGCCTCGCCGCGGCCCTGCGCGACGTGCCGCTCGATCCGGGCTGAGCGCGGGCGGTCGGCGCTTCGAGCCGCGCGGACGCGTGACCCCAATCGGAGGGTGACCCCAACGCATGTGCTCCCGCGAAGGCGGGAGCCCAGTACTGGGTCCCCGCCTTCGCGGGGACACATGATGCCGCTTCGCCAGCGTCGATCGCCGCTACCCCTGCATGCGCCTCTGTGTATACGGTCGTATATAGAGAATCGGCCGAATGGCCCGACGGGGGATCACCGCATGCGTCTTGCCACTGCCACCGCGCTTGCTGTCGCGCTCCTCGCCGCCGCGGCGGCACCGGCGCAGGAGCCGCCACGCGAGGCGGCGCCGGTGCCGGACGACGCGGATGCCATCCCGGCGGTGATTGTCACCGCCCGCCAGCGGCCGGAGGATGCGCAGACCATTCCGACGTCTCTGTCCGTGGTCGACGGCGCGCTGCTCGACCGCAGCTATACGGTGAACACGCAGGGGCTGACGACGCTGATCCCCAGCCTCAACTACAGCTCGGCCAACCCGCGCAACACCGCGTTCACCATCCGCGGCCTGGGGTCGAGCGTGGTCGCGGTCAGCCAGGCGAACGACGGGCTGGAGCCGGGTGTCGGCTTCTACGTCGACCAGGTCTATCATGCGCGGCCCGCCACGGCCGCGTTCGACTTCGCCGACGTCGAGCGGGTCGAGGAACTGCGCGGGCCGCAGGGAACGCTGTTCGGCAAGAACACGACCGCTGGCGCGATCAGCATCACCACGCGCGCGCCGAGCTTCACGCCCGAGGGGTTCGCCGAACTCTCCTATGGGACCCGCAACTTCGTGCAGGCGCGCGGCTGGGTCTCGGGCCCGATCAGCGACAGCGTCGCCTATCGCGTGTCGGGAGTGTCCACCCGCCGCGACGGCGTGATCGACAACGTGCGCACCGGGCAGCCGGCGAACGCGCTCGGCACGCAGGCGGTGCGCGGCCAGTTGCTGTTCAAGCCGGACGACACGATCAGCATGCGGGTCAGCGCCGACATCACCAACTTCCAGGCCTATTGCTGCACGCAGGTCTATTACGGCGTGTCGGCGAGCCGCCGCCCGGTGGCGCGGCAATATGCGGCGCTGGCGGCGGGGATCGGCTATCGCGTGCCGAGCACCGACCCCTATGACCGCGTCACCGACATCGACGGGCCGTTGGGCGCCGACACCAACGAGGGCGGCGTGAGCGCGATCACCGACGTGGCGCTGCCGTTCGGGACGCTGACCTCGGTGACCGCGTGGCGCTTCTGGAACTGGGATGCGGAGAACGATCGCGACTATATCGGCGTGCCGATCCAGCTGTCGCAGCACATCCCGTCGCGGCAGGATCAGTACAGCCAGGAACTGCGGCTCGCCTCCGACGGCGCGCGGCGGCTGAGCTATATCGTCGGCCTCTACGGCTTCCGCCAGCGGATCACGGGGCGACCGATCAGCATCTACGGCCCCGCCGCCGCCTATTGGCTGATCGGCCCGACCACGGGCACGAACGCGACGGCGGTGCCCGCCAACCTGCTCGACGGCTACGGCCAGGACGGGCGCACCGATTTCCGCACCCAGAGCTATGCCGCGTTCGGCGAGATCAACTGGCGGATCATGCCACGGCTGACGCTGACCGGCGGCCTGCGCTACACGCACGAGGACAAGGACGGATCGTATGCGACGACGGTGGCGGGAGGCCTCGCCACCACCAACGCCGCGCTGGTCGCCGCCAAGCTGTCGATCCTGCGGCCGCAGAGCTATACCGCGCAGGACAGCGACGGCAGCCTGTCGGGGCGCGGCAACGTCGCCTGGCAAATCACTGACGGCGTGCTCGGCTATGCGAGCTATGCGCGCGGCTTCAAATCGGGCGGGATCAACATGTCGGGCCTGCCGCTCGACAACCAGAACCGCCCCGTGCTCGCCACCGCCGTGGTCCGGCCCGAGCGCAACACGACCTATGAGGTCGGCCTCAAGACGCAAGGCTGGGATCGCCGGCTCGTCTTCAATATCGACGGCTATTGGACGCGGGTCCGCGACTTCCAGGCGACCCTGGTCGATTCGAGCCAGACGGTGGCGCTGCGCGGCTACCTCTCCAACATTCCGCAGGTGACGGTGAAGGGGATCGAGGCGGATGCGAGCCTGATCCCGCTGCGCGGCCTGACGATGCGTGTCGGCCTCGCCTATGCCGACGGGCGCTACAGCGACTATCCGGCGGGGCCGTGTCCGCTCGAGGTGCAGACCGCGGCCACCGCGGCGTGCGACCTCACCGGCCGGCGGCTCGCGTCGCTGCCGCGGTTCGCCGTGACCGGCGGGATCGACTATCGGCGCGGGCCGGTGTTCCTGCATGTCGACACCGCGTCGCGCAGCGGCTTCAACGGCGACCCCAGCCTGTCGCGCGCGACCTATATCCGTGGCTACAATCTCACCAACGCCAGCCTCGGCTATCGCCTGGCAGACGGGCTGGAGGTGGCGGTGTTCGCGCGCAACCTGCTGGACGCCG
>JBKBTU010000250.1:0-2000 GCA_046290715.1 Sphingomonas sp.
CTGGTCGACGCGGCGGGCTGTCGCGGCTTGCGTCGCGGCGATGCGCAGGTATCGGAGAAACATTGTAATTTCCTGCTCAATCTCGGCGGCGCCAGCGCCGCGGACATCGAGGGCTTGGGCGAAGAGGTACGGAACAGAGTGAAGGCGCAGGCGGGTGTGACGCTGGAGTGGGAAATCCAGCGGGTGGGGGTGACGGGATGATTTCCATCATCGTCATCCCCGCGAAGGCGGGGATCCATAACCTCTACCGTTTCGATGGCGCCGACAGGTCAGCCAGTCTGGATTCCCGCCTTCACGGGAATGACGGAGGTGTTTGTGACTGACGACGCTCGTCCAACCACCCTCCACATCGCGGTCCTCATGGGCGGCTGGTCCGCCGAGCGCCCCGTGTCGCTGATGTCCGGCAACGGCTGCGCCGATGCGCTCGAAAGCCTCGGCCATCGCGTCACCCGGATCGACATGGGACGCGACGTCGCCGCGCGCCTCGCCGAGGCGCAGCCCGACCTCGTCTTCAACGCGCTGCACGGCTCGCCGGGCGAGGACGGCAGCGTGCAGGGCATGCTCGACCTGATGGGCATCCCCTATACGCATTCGGGCCTCGCCACCTCGGTGATCGCGATCGACAAGGTGCTGACCAAGCAGGTGCTGGTCCCCGCCGGCGTGCCGATGCCGGGCGGCCGCATCGTCAAGTCCGCCGACATCCACGAGCGCGATCCGCTTCAGCGCCCCTATGTGCTCAAGCCGATCAACGAAGGCTCGTCGGTCGGCGTCGCCATCGTCACCGACGACGGCAATTACGGCAATCCGATCGGCCGCGACGTGAAGGGGCCTTGGGCCGAATTCGACGAACTGCTCGCCGAACCCTATGTCCGCGGGCGCGAGCTGACCACGGCGGTACTGGGGGATCGCGCGCTCGGCGTCACCGAATTGAAGCCCAAGAACGGCTGGTACGACTTCGACGCCAAATACACCGATGGCCTGACCGAACACGTCTGCCCCGCGGACATCCCCGACGCGATCGCCGATGCCTGCAAGCGGCTGGCGCTGGAGGCGCACCGCCTGCTCGGCTGCAAGGGCGCGAGCCGGTCGGACTTCCGCTGGGACGACGAGCGCGGCGTCGACGGCCTGTTCCTGCTCGAGGTCAACACGCAGCCGGGCATGACGCCCTTGAGCCTCGTGCCCGAACAGGCGAAACATATCGGCATGAGCTATCCCGAACTCGTCCAGGCGATCGTTGACGAGGCGCTTCCGCGCCGGGGTGTCGACGAAGCGCTCGCCGATGCGCAGGCGCGCCAGGCTAAGGATTCGGGGGGATGAGCCGCACGATCAAGCGCGGGCCGCCGCCCAAGCGGCCGGGCGCGCGGCGCAAGCAGCCGGTGCGCAAGGTCGGGCTGTTCGATCGCGCGATCGCCGCGCTGCCGGTGAGCGAGGAGACGATCCGCAAGGCGGCGACCTGGACGATCACCGGCGGCGGGGTTGCGGTGGCGCTGGCGGTGCTGACCTGGATCGGCATCCCCGGCATGATCGGCACCGCCATCGCCGAGGGGGCGGGACAGGCGGGCTTTCGCGTCGAGCAGATCGAGGTGACCGGCCTCAAGCGGATGGATCGGATGAGCGTCTATGCGGTCGCGCTCGACCAGCAGAGCCGCGCGATGCCGCTGGTCGATCTCGAGGCGGTGCGCCAGAAGCTGCTGCGCTACGGCTGGATCGCCGATGCGCACGTGTCGCGCCGGCTGCCCGATACCTTGCTCGTCGACATCGTCGAGCGCAGCCCCGCTGCGGTATGGCAGGACAACGGTCAGCTCACCCTGATCGACAAGGACGGCGTGCTGCTCGAGCCCGTGCGGCCCGACGCGATTCCCGACCTGCCGCTGGTGATCGGCCCCGGTGCCGACCGGCAGGAGGCGGGCTATCAGGCGCTGCTCGCCGCCGCGCCGGCCTTGAAGCCGCGCGTCAAGGCGGCGACGTGGATCGGCAACCGCCGCTGGGATCTCACCTTC
>JBKBTU010000250.1:2010-3659 GCA_046290715.1 Sphingomonas sp.
CGACAGCGGCGAGACGCTGGCGCTGCCCGAGGATGGCGCGCCGGCGGCGCTGCTCAAATTCGCCGAGCTGGACGGGGCGCGGCCGCTGCTCGGGCGTGGCTGGATTCGCTTCGACATGCGCGATCCCGCCAAACTGGTCGCGCGCAAACCGGGGGCGAGCATGGCGCATAACGTGCCGGACCCGAGCGAAACCGCCACGCCGCCGGCGACGACCGACGGCGCGGCAACGGGGGTAGAGGGCTAATGGCGAAGGTCGCACCGGAAGGGTTGATAACCGCACTCGACATCGGATCGTCGAAGGTGTCGGCGATGATCGCGCAGAAGGGCGACGGCGGCGAACTGATCGTGCTCGGCACCGGCCAGCGCGAGAGCCGCGGCGTCAAGCGCGGCTATATCGCCGACATGGGCGCGACCGAAGCGGCGGTGCGCGAGGCGGTCGAGCAGGCGGAGCGCATCGCCGGTATCAACATCGAGAACGTGTGGGTCGGCTTTTCCGCCGGCGGCCTCGTCAGCGACGTCGCCGAGGTCGAGTTCGAACTCGGCGGCCACCGCGTCGAGCAGCAGGATATCGACGCGCTGCTCGCGGCCGGCCGCAATTCGATCGATCCGCAGGGGCGGATGGTGCTGCACGCGCAGCCGGCGCTGTATACCCTCGACGGCCTCACCGGGGTCAAGAAGCCGCTCGGCCTCCACGCCGATCGGCTCGGCGTTCACATCCACGTCGTCGCCGCGGATGGTTCGCCGGTGCGCAACCTCGACCTGTGCGTCCGCTCGGCGCACCTCGAGGTCAAGTCGATCATCGCCGCGCCGGTCGCGACCGGCCTCGCCTGCCTCAGCGAGGAGGAGCGCGAACTGGGCGTCGCGCTGGTCGAGATGGGGGCGGGGATCACCAACGTGTCGCTGTTCGCCGGCGGCATGCTGGTGGGGCTGTGCTCGATCCCGATGGGCGGGCAGGACATCACCGACGATATCGCCTCCGCCTTCGGCACCCGCCGCGCGCAGGCGGAGCGGATGAAGTGCTTCCACGGCTCCGCCAACGCTTCCCCGCGCGACAATCACGAGATGATCCCGGTGATGCCCATCGCCGCGGAGGACGACGTCCACGGCGGCATGCAGATCACCAAGGCGCAACTGATCGGTATCGTCCGCCAGCGGCTCGAACATCAGATGGATGAGATTCGGAAGGCGCTCGCGCATCTGAAGTTCGAAGGGCCGGTGGGGCGGCAGGTGGTGCTGACCGGCGGCGGCGCGGAGCTGAAGGGCATCGCCGATTACGCGCAGCAGGCGCTCGGCCGCTCGGTGCGCATCGGCCGGCCGCGCGGGCTGACCGCTTTGCCCGAAGCGCATGGCGGGCCGGCGTTCGCCACCTTGGCGGGCCTTGCTTTCTATGCTGCGGCCGATCCGATCGATCTGCGCGGGGCGGCGCCGCAGCAAACCACCGTTCATCGCCAGAAGGGTATGGGCATGGTCCGCAAGCTGATCCAGGCGGCGCGGGCGAATTATTGAGCTTTGATGGCCGGGGTTGCGTGTTTTCTGTGGAACCCCGTGAGTCGTTGAGGCAAAAGGTTAATCAGGGTCCCGGCGCGTTCACCGGGTGCGTAGTCCGGACAGGGGCGGAGAAAGTTTAGGCCATGAGCATCGAATTCATC
>JBKBTU010000251.1:0-3654 GCA_046290715.1 Sphingomonas sp.
GACGTTAACCAATTGTCAGGCGCGCCTGGAGAATAGTGACCGGGCGAAAGGAAGACCCATGGCCCTGTCCCAGCACGCCTATGACCGGATAGCCAAGCGGGTGCGCGTGCCAGTGCCGGCACCGCTCGCACCCTGGTCGCCGCCATCGATGAGCGATCTCGTCGCACGCATCGACGCGGCGCTCGGCGCGCGCCGCGCTTCGTGACGCCGGCGCTGCCCTGACGGGCGGCGCGGCTATACCAGCGGGAACGGCGCCTTTGCGGTGAACGCCATCAGCAGCAGCATCGCCGACAGGCCTGCGGACAGGCCGCAGAGGACATAGCCGATATATTGCAGCATCGGCGGATTCGGCCGCGCGAGCCGCGCGTTGCGGGACGCGCCCTGCAACACGAAGCTGGTCAGCATGCCGTAGGTAAAGACGATCGCCCCAAGCATAACGCTCCTTCTTGCCGGATCCCGGCGCAAAGCCCCTCAAGATGGCGGCCCCCCGGCCGCATCGTCCCGACACGCTATCGCAGGCCGCCTAGCAAGTGGTTAACCGTCGGTCGTTCGGAAAACGCGACGAAATCGGATGCGTCGTCAGATCGGCAGCACGATCCGCGCGACCAGCCCCGGAACGTTGTCGGCCAGCTCGAACCGGCCGTTGTGCAGCCGGGCGACCGCCTCGATCAGCGCCATGCCGAGCCCCGCCCCCGGCGTGGTGCGTGCCGCGTCGAGCCGGCCGAAGCGCTTGAGCGCCTGGGCGCGATCGGCCTCGGCGATGCCGGCGCCGCGATCCTCGACCTGGATCGCGATCTCATGCGTATGCACGACGAGACGCAGCGTCAGAACGCCCCCGCTCGAGGCGTGCTTCAGCGCATTGTCGATGAGGTTGGTGATCGCCTGGCTGAGCAGTTCGCGGTGCAACTGCATCGGCGGAGCGGAGGGATCGATCGCGAGCGTGAAGTCGAGGCCCGCCTCTTCCGCGACCGGCTCGTAGAGCTCGGCGATCTCCTCGACCAGTTCGGCGGGCTCGACAAGGATGAAACGGTCGCGCGAGACCGATTCGGAACGGCTGATCTCGATCACCATCGTCAGCATGCGCATGACGAGATCCGTTTCGGCGAGCAGCCCGCCGAGCGCGACCTCGCGCGCGGCGGGGTCCGCGATCAGCACCGCCTGCTCGGTCTTGGTGCGCAGGCGGGTGAGCGGCGAGCGCAGGTCGTGGGCGAGGCTGTCGGTAACGAGGCGCAGCTCGACCATCACGCGTTCGAGCTTGCCGAGCATGCGGTTGAGCTGGTCGGCAAGCCGGTCGAACGCGTCGCGGCGCGTCGGCGCCACCGGCACCCGCCGCGACAGGTCCCCCTCCCCCGCGGCGGCGATCACCGCGGCGATGCGGTTGAGCCGGACACCGACGTAGCGGGCGAGCACGAGGCCGGCGCCGACGCCGAGCACCAGCGACAGCAGCACGGCGACCGCCAGCGCACCCTCGATCGCATGCCGCTCCGCCTCGACCAGATCGAGGCGCCGCCCGGTCAGCAGCCAATGCTGCCCGATCGGCCGCAGCGTGTAGCCGATGTCGTTGGTCGCTTCGGAAGCGTCGATATCGGCGATCCGGAACGGGCTCGCCACCAGCGGGATGGCGAGCGGATCGGGCGCGAAGCCGGCGATGCGGCGCCCCTTCTTGTCCAGCACCGCGAGCAGCAGCGAGGTATCGCCCGCCGCACGCGCATGACCGATCGCTTCGAGCACATCGGCGATCCCGCCCACCGCGTAGATCTCCGCCATCGCGTCGGATTGTTCGATCGTCTCCCGCCGCACGGTGCCGATCACCGCCGCGTCGGTGCGCTTCCACACGAAGCCGACCAGTACCAAGTTCGAAACCAGCGCCAGCGCGATGGACAGCAGGGCGATACGGGCGGTGACCGACAGGCGCATGGCGCGTCCCTACCCCGTCCGGCCGCGATTGCTAACGGTCTTGCGTCGGATCAGACCGGATCGGCCGCGAGCCGGTAGCCGGCACCGCGCACGGTGTGGAGGATGGGCGATGCGAAGCCGTCCTCGAGCTTGCGGCGCAGCCGCCCGATATGGACGTCGACGACGTTGCTCCCCGGATCGAAATGATAGTTCCAGATCTTTTCGAGCATCATCGTTCGCGTCACGACCTGCCCGGCGTGGCGGGCGAGGAATTCGAGCAGGTTGAATTCGCGCGCGCCGAGCGGGATCGATCGGCCGGCGCGGGTCACCGCGCGGGCGAGCAGATCGATTTCGAGGTCGCCGACCGACAGCTTAGTCTTGGCAGGCTCGGTCGCGGCACGGTCGGAACGGCGCACCAGCGCCTCGATCCGCGCGGAGAGTTCGGCGAAGGAGAAGGGCTTGCAAAGGTAGTCGTCGGCGCCGGCCTTCAGCCCGTCGACGCGATCGTCGACCGCGGCGAGCGCGGAAAGGACCAGCACCGGCGTCGCGATTCCGGCGGCGCGGATCGCGCTGACCATCGACAGGCCATCGAGGCCGGGCAGCATGCGGTCGGCGATGATGAGGTCGAAGATGCCTTCGCTCGCGAGGAACAGCCCGTCACGCCCGTCGCGCGCCGATTCGACCGCATATCCCGCCTCCGATAGGCCCTTGGCGAGATAGGCAGCGGTGGAGCTGTCGTCCTCGACGATCAGGATCTTGCGGCTCACGATTCCTTCCTCACGCCCCCACGTTCGTCCGGCCTTATGCCACAGGAAAGGCCGGCGGAAAGCATCCCTTCCGCCGGCCCCTACGGCACCCCCGGGAGTGTCGGGTACCGATCGCGTGAACCTGTCGGCCCCGATGAGGCCGTAGGTCACCCTCTATGCCTTATTGGGTAGCGGCGCGATGACCCTCACATGACAAAAGTGTCATGGTTGTAGCGGGTTATGCCGGCTCAGCCCTCCCGGCCTGAGGAGGATGTCACTACCCGTCGAGGATTTGTGCGATCGCTTGGCTGACGTGATCGATGTCGGCCATACCGTTGACCTGCTGCACCAGACCCCGCGCCCGGTAGATCGGCAGGATCGGCGCGGTCTTGGCGCGATATTCGTTCATGCGCGTGCGCACCGTCTCGGCGTTGTCGTCGGGGCGGCGCTTGAACTCGGTCGAGCCGCAAACGTCGCAGACGCCGGCGACCTTCGGCTGCTTGAATCGATCGTGATAGCCCTCGCCGCACTTGGCGCAGGTGTAGCGTCCCTCGACGCGCTCGATCAGCGCGGCCTCGTCGACCTCGAGCTCGATGACATGATCGAGCGAGAGACCCCGCGCCTCGAGCAGCGCGTCGAGCGCATCGGCCTGGGCCGCCGTGCGCGGATAGCCGTCGAAGATCGCGCCGCCACCGATACCCTGGTCGAGCCGTTCGCCGATCAGGGCCGAGACGATCGCGTCCGAGACGAGCTCACCGGCGTCCATCACCGACTTGGCCTGCAGGCCGACGGGCGAGCCCGCCTTGACCGCAGCGCGCAGCATGTCGCCGGTCGACAGCTGCACCATGCCGCGCGTCGCCATCAGCCGCTGCGCCTGGGTGCCTTTGCCCGCCCCCGGCGGCCCGAGAAGGATGATGTTCACTGCCGCACTCCCTTTGATGCGCGTGGATCAGGCTTAACGGAGACGGCCGCCCTTAAGCTTCGCCTTCTTGATGAGATCGCCGTACTGATG
>JBKBTU010000252.1:0-3635 GCA_046290715.1 Sphingomonas sp.
GTCGCACCATCCAGCCGCGCCGCCTCCATCAGGTCCTGCGGCACCACCGAGAGCGCGGCTGCGAAGATGATCATGTTGTAGCCGAAGATCTTCCACGTCACGAAGAGGAGGATCGCGGGGATCGAGGCGCGGGGATCGCCGAGCCAGTCGACGGGGGAAATACCCAGCAGGCCCAGCGCGTAGTTGACGAGACCGAAGCGGGTGTTGAGGAGGAAGCGCCAGACGATCGCGGTGGCGACGACGTTGGTGACATAGGGCGCGAACAGGGCGACGCGCCACAGCGGTTTCCAGCGGACGGTCGCGTCGTGGAGCAGCAGGGCGGCGGCGAGCGAGGCGCCGATCGCCATCGGTACGCCGAGCAGCGCGAACAGTCCGGTATTGGCCAGCGCGCGCCAGAACAGCGGCGTGGTCAACAGCCCGGTGAAATTGTCGAGCCCGACGAAGGCGAGGTCGGACCAGTCGGCGAGCGCGTAGATGCTGTAGTCGGTGACGCTGAGCGCCAGCGCCAGTACGGTCGGCAGCACCAGCACGAGCGTGACCAGCGCAAGCACCGGACCCGCGAAGAGCCAGGCGGTGCGGGCCTCGCGCGTCATGCCAGACGTCCCGCCTCGACCAGCGCGCGCCGCTTGGCGAGAATGCCGTCGACCCGCGTGTCGATCGCGGCGAGCCCGGCCTCGATGGTCAGCAGCCCGCGCACGATCCGTTCGGCGACCAGTTGCACCTCGACCTGGATCCGCTCCCATTCCACCACGGGGGGCGGGATGCCGGGGTCGCGCAACTGCGCGGCGAAGGGGGCGATGATGGAGCCTGCCAATTGCGGTGTCGCCCAGGCGCTCGCCCGCGCCGGCAGGTTGCCGATCAAGCGCTGGAAGCGCAGCTCGCTCGCCGCCGAGGTGAGGTGGCGGACGAGCGCCCAGGCCGCCGCCGGCCGCGGCGTCGTCGCCGACACACAGACCGTCGTGTTGAGGCAGGCCGCAGCAGCGGGGCCGCGCGGTCCGGCGAGCCGTGCGGTCGCCCAGCGCTGCGGCGGCAGTTCGGCGGCGCGGCGGTGGAAGTCGAGCATCGTCGTCGGCCAGGTCGGCCAGATTGCGAAAAAGCCCTGTGCGAAGGCGGCGACGGGATCCTGCACCTCGGTCGACAGCGCCCGCGGCGCCAGTCCCTCGTCGAACAGCGAACGGTAGAAGGCAAAGGCCTGCACCGCCTCGGGCGTGCGGAAGTTGCTGCGGGTGTCGCGGTCGCGCAGCAGCTGCGCGCCGGTCTGGAACAGCAGGCTGAACAGCGTGTCGGGCCAGTTGAGCAAGGTCAGCACGACGAAATCGTCCGGCCGCCGCGCCTTCAGCGCACGTGCCATCCGGCGCCACGCCGGCCAGTCCTGCGGCGGCGCATCATAGCCGGCGGCGGCGAGCAGGTCGCGGCGGTAGAATTGCACCATCGGCGCGACCGACCACGGCACCGCATAGCTGCGCTCCCCGACCCGCGTCGGTGCGAGCACGCCCGGCACGCAATCGTCGATCAGCGCCGGTTGCGACACCGGTGCGATCGCGCCGATCATCGCGAATTCCGCGATCCACGTGGCGGGCAGCATCAGTACGTCGGGAAAGGCGCCGCCGGCATGCGCAGTGAGCAGCTTTTCGTGCGCCGCGGTGCTCGGGATCGACTGGACCTCGACCTCCAGCCCGGTCGCCTGCGTGAAGGCCGGCATCAACAGCGGCGAATAATCGCCCTCGTAGCTGGTCGCCCAAAATCGCAGCGGCGACGCCCCGCCGCGGGACGTACAGCCGGCGAGCGCGCAGGCCCCCGCTCCGCCGATCAGGCCGCGCCGCGTGATCGCGGTCGATCGGTGCCGTTGCGCCCCCATGCCCCCGTCTTGGCAGGTCGCCTTGCCCCGCGCCAGCACGCAACCAATCGCGACGCAGATAATTTAGGTCGATAACATAAGCGAATAACCGCGTCGGCCGAACCGGCGCCATTGGGGGAATGCCGATGATCGTGTCGATGCTGTCGCGTGGTGCCTTGCTGGCGGGCACCGCGTTTGCCGCCGTGCCTGCCGTCGCGCAGACGCAGGCGGCAGACCCGGCGGCCACGCCGGCATCGGTGAGCGCCGATCCGGCATCGACGACGGCGGGTGAGGGCGACGACATCGTCGTCACCGGGTCGCGCATCCGCCGCCCCGATTACGAAGCGCCCAATCCGATCGTCTCGCTCGACAGCGCGACGCTCGAACGATCGGGCAACACCAACGTCACCACCTTCCTCCAGCGCGTTCCAGCGCTGACCAATTCGCTCGACAGCACGCGCACCGCCGGCCGCAGCCAGCCGGACGGCGCCGTAGGGCAGGTCGGATTGAACCTGCTCGACCTGCGCGGGCTCGGCCCCAACCGCACGCTGGTGCTGGTCAACGGCCGCCGCCACGTCGCCGGCCAGCCGGACAGCGCGGCGGTCGACATCAACGCCATCCCCGTCGACCTGATCGACCGCGTCGACGTGCTGACCGGCGGCGCCTCGGCGGTCTATGGCGCGGACGGCGTATCGGGCGTGGCCAATTTCATCATGAAGCGCGATTTCGAC
This sequence comes from Sphingomonas sp., assembly GCA_046290715.1. Classification (GTDB taxonomy): domain Bacteria; phylum Pseudomonadota; class Alphaproteobacteria; order Sphingomonadales; family Sphingomonadaceae; genus Sphingomonas. Next base: position 2,569 of record JBKBTU010000252.1, read on the forward strand.
GGCCTTGCCGCGCGCAGCCAGATCGGCATCTCGGAGCGCGGCGACGCCGGCAATCGCTTCGCCTCGGTCGTGGCGGGGCGCAATTTCGCCGATGGCCGCGCCAACGTGACGCTCGCCTACGAATACAATGCCGACGATCCGCTTGCGAACGACGATCGCGACTATCTGGCGCTTCGCCAGCGCCAGTATTTCGTCAACGCGGACACCTACGACCCAACGCGGGCGGGCAGCTACAAGCAGGTGCCGGTCAGCGACCTGCGGTATCCCTACGGTTCGAACCAGGGCTATATCACGATCGGCAGCCAGACGTTCCGCGGTGACGGAGCGATCTACACGCCCGGCCGCAACCTGGTGAACGACGGCTATTCGATCGGTGGCGACGACACGCCGGTGGCGGGTTATGTCGGCGACATCCTGCCGCGCAGCCGCCGCCACGCGGTCAACCTGCTGACGCATTACGACGCCTCCGACGCGTTCAAGATCAGCCTGGAGGGCAAGTTCGTCCAGAACACCGTCACCAGCTTCAGCGGCTACGGCGGCAATTACCCTGCGATGATCGCGCTCGACAATCCTTTCATCCCGGCATCGATCCTGGCGGCGGCGCGCGCCGAGGGGCTGACCTCGATCGACGTCAGCCGCAACAATTTCGACATCCCGCGCCGCGGCGAAGAGGATCGCCGGCGCACCTGGCGCGGGGTCGTCGATATCGTCGGGCGGATCAGCGAGCACGCGAGCTACGACGTGTCCTATACCTACGGCCGCACCGACGTGCGCGCGACCAAGCTCAACGACCGGCTCGCCGACCGCTTCACCGCCGCGCTGGACGTGGTGACCGACCCCGCCACCGGCAGGCCGGTCTGCCGATCGCGCGCGGCAGGCTGCGTGCCGGTCAATCTGTTCGGCGGCAACACCGTCGATCCCGCCTCGTGGTCCTATTATCTCAGCAATCCTGCGAGCGATGCGCGGCGCCGGCGAGGGTGGCGGGATCGGGCCCCTGCACGCCTGATACGCTTTTCACGTCGGAAAGTTCGACCCGCCGGACCCGTGTCCGGCGATCGCGGCGGTCG
>JBKBTU010000253.1:0-3631 GCA_046290715.1 Sphingomonas sp.
GCGCATGGGCCTCTATCGCCGCCTCAACGAACTCGAGGAAAGTCGCGAGATCGAGGCGTTCGCGGCCGAATTGATCGACCGGTTCGGCCCCCTGCCCGACGCGACCGAAAATCTGATCCGCGTCATCGAGATCAAGCTGAACGCACGGCGGGCCTGCATCGCCAAGATGGACGTCGGGCCGCGCGGCGTGCTGGTGTCGTTCCACGACGATACGCCGCCCAACGTTCCCGGTTTGCTCGCCTATGTCGACCGGCTGAACGGCGTCGCCAAGCTGCGCCCCGATAGCAAGCTGGTGCTGCAACGCGCCTGGCCCGACGCCAAGTCGCGGCTGCACGGCGCGCTGCAATTGTCGAAGGGGCTGGCGAAGGCGGCGGGCTGAGGGCCGCCGGTTCGGCAGTGGGACCGTTGCGCCGATATCGAGCCGCGTCCCGCTGACCCTTCGGTCCGTAGGAAACCGTGTTCCGGCGCAGGCCGGAACCCAGGGTTAGGAAGATCAACCGCTTGCGGTTCACTTTACGCTGGGCTCCTGCCTTCGCAGGAGCACATTTGCGCTTACGGCGAGCTCACGAGGCCGCGGCGGGGAGGAGAATGGCGGTTCGGTACGGATACCCGGTGCCCCGACCTCATGCCTCCATGCCGATCCGCCCTTAGCTGCTGTGGTCGGAGATGATCTTCCAGCCATCGGCACGGCGCTCGAACAGCAGAGAGGTCATGCCGCTCGCCGTCTTGCCGCCCGGATAATCGAGCCGCCAGCGCGCCCAGAGCATCCGATGCGTCGCGTCGATGCCCCGCTGCCCCAGCCACTGGAACGAGAGCCGGCCGCGCTTGGCGGCGTCCAGGCCGTAGTTCCTGTCGTAGCGTGCCGAGATCGCCGCCTTGCCGCGCACGAGGCCGTCCTTGGTGACGAATATCGCATCCTCGGCGTAGATCGCCAGGAACCGCGGCATGTCGCCGGCGCTCCAGCCTGCCGCGCTCTCCTCCATCGCTGCTTGCACGCCGGCAGCATCGCTGGCCTGGTCCATGGCGACCGCGAGCACGGGCATGACGATCATAAGGTCTCCTCCAGCATGGCGGCGAGGCTCGCCTCGTCGAGCGGCTCGGCGAGCAGATATCCCTGGTAGAAGGCGCAGCCCTCAGCGGCGAGCCAGGCGCGCTGGCCCTCGCTCTCGATCCCTTCGGCGATCACCGACAGATCGAGCGACCGTGCGAGCGTCATCACCGCGCGCACGACGCCGCGGTGCCGGGCCGTGCCCTCGATTCCCTCCGCCAGCGCCTTGTCGAGCTTGAGGTAATCGAGCGGCAGCGCGGTGAGGTAGGCGAGGCTCGAATAGCCCGTCCCGAAATCGTCGAGCGCGACTCGGACGCCGGCCTCGCGCAAGGTCGCCAGCACCGCGGCGGCCGATTCGAGGTCGCGGATCGCGCCCGTCTCGGTGATCTCGACCGTCAGACGGTCGAGCGGCACGCCGCTCGCGGCCACCCGATCGAGGAAGAGGCCGGCAAACCCCGGCCGGCCGAGATCGCCTGCGGTCAGGTTGAGCGAGACGCGCAGGTGGCGCATCGCCGCTGGCCAGCCGGCCACCTTGGCGAGCACCAGCGCCTGGATATGATCCGACAGGGCAACGCCCAGGTCGGCGCGATCGGCGGCAGCGAACAGCGCGTCGGCGCCGAGCGGCCCGAGCCGGCCGTGGCGCCAGCGCGCCAGCGCCTCGACCCCGCCGATCCGGCGGCCGTCGATCGGTGCCTGTGGCTGGAAGAGGACATCGATCTCGCCGCGTTCGATCGCATGATGCAGGTCGATCGCCAGCGAATCGAGCGGTGCGGCGCCCTCCGGTCCGGCGACGCGGATCGTCGCGCCGTCGCTCGCCTTGGCCGCGAGCAGCGCCTCGCCGGCGCGGCGGAGCAGGCGCGCGGCATCGTCTCCCGGTCCGCTCTGCGCCATGCCCCAGCGGCTGCCGAGCACCGCCGGCCGGCCGGCGGCCGCGAGCGGTTGCGCCAATGCGGCGTCCAGCGCCGCGGCGAATTCCGCCCACTGCGCCGGCGACGCCGCCGCGGCGATGATGAGCTCGCCGCCGCCCTCCATCGCGACATGCGCGGCCCGACCCAGCATTGCGCCGGTCACCGACTCGACGCGCGCGCGTGCCGCCGCGATGAGCGCATCGCCCGCCGCCCGACCGTGGGCCGCATTGAGAATGTCGAGGCGGGACAGATGGATGAGCAGCACGCCGACCGGCACATCCTCGGCCAGGCGCGCCGTGATCCAGTCGATCGTCGTCGGATCGGCAGCACGCGTGCCGCGCCGGTCGCCCGCCTCGCGACCGATCGTGCGCGCCGCGAAGCGCAACGCGGCGCGCCATTCCGCGTCGTCGCCCCGATCGACGAGGAAGTGCGTCGCCCCTCCCGCGCGCAGTTCGTCGAGCCCCTCGGTCGCGGTGGTCAATACCAGGAGCGCCCGCCCGGTCGCGGCGGCAAGGCCGCCCAGGGCCCTGACGCCCGCCAGCCCCGCCTCGTCATCGTGACGCGCGTCGACCGCCAGCACGTCCGCACCGCTCGCCAGCGCTCGCGCCGCAACGTCGGCGCCGCCGCGGTCGATCATCGCCTCTATGCCTTCCGCCCGCGCCGCCAGCGCCCCCGCATCGTCGGCGGACACGATGAACACGCGCGGCAATTCCCCGTCTATCACCATCTCCGCCAGCCTAAGCGGCTTGCGCGACACCGGCAATGCAGCGTCCGTGCAGGGAACCGACTTGCCGCACGGCGGTTGACCGCTTAGCTCCCGATCATGACCAGCGCTCCCCACCCCACCGATCCGTCGCTGGTCGATCCTTTCGGCCGCATCATCCGCTACCTGCGCATCTCCGTGACCGATCGCTGTGATCTGCGTTGTCGGTACTGCATGGCCGAACAGATGACGTTCCTGCCGCGCAGCGCGCTGCTCAGCCTCGACGAGATCGCGATCATCGCGGAACGGTTCATCGCCCGCGGAGTCACGAAGATCCGTCTGTCCGGTGGCGAGCCGCTGGTGCGCCGCGACGTCGGCGACCTGGTGCGGCGGCTGGGACGGCACGTGGGAGCCGGACTGGACGAACTGACGCTCACCACCAATGCGACGCGTCTCGATCAGTATGCGGCGACGCTCGTCGACGCCGGCGTGCGTCGCCTCAACGTCAGCCTCGACAGCCTCGATCGCGAACGCTTTCGTTACATCACGCGGCACGGGGATCTCGATCAGGTGGTGCGCGGCATCGACGCGGCGCGCGACGCGGGCCTGGCGGTCAAGATCAACATGGTCGCGCTGGCGGGTCTCAACGAGGACGAGATTCCGACGATGCTGCGATGGTGCATCGATCGCGGGCTCGACCTGTCGCTGATCGAAACCATGCCGCTCGGCGCGATCGACGAGGATCGCACGGACCGGTTCGTCCCCCTGACGCGGGTGTTCGAGGCGCTGTCGACCCGCTTCGCCTTGCGACGCGACGCGCATCGTACCGGCGGCCCCGCCCGCTATTGGCGGGTCGACGGGACGGATACGAAGCTCGGGCTGATCTCGCCGCTCACGGCCAATTTCTGCGACGGCTGCAATCGCGTTCGCCTCACCACCGAGGGCAAGCTCTACATGTGCCTCGGCCATGAC
>JBKBTU010000254.1:0-3596 GCA_046290715.1 Sphingomonas sp.
AGGACGTTCGCGCCCGGCTCGCGGCGATCAGCACCATGCCCGCGGCATGGGCGGCCCGGGTCGAGGCGTGGGAGGCGCTGTCGTGGAGCTGGGGCCACGATGTCGACGGCGGCGACCGCTATATGCTGCTCCAGACGATCGTCGGGGCGTGGCCTGCCGAAGGCGTCACCCCCGCCTTCGTCGAGCGCATCATCGCGTGGCAGCAGAAGGCGCTGCGCGAGGCCAAGCTGCGTTCGTCATGGGAGGCGCCCGACGAGGCCTACGAGCAGGCCGCCGCCGCATTGGCGCGGGCATGGCTCGGCGACGCGCGCTTCGTGGCGGAGGCGACCGCCTTCGTCGCCGACCTGGCGCCGGTCGCGGATGCGAATACGCTGGTGCAGACGGCGCTGCGCTATCTGCTGCCGGGCGTTCCCGACCTTTATCAGGGCACCGAGTGCAGCGACCTCACCCTGGTCGACCCCGACAATCGCCGCCCGGTCGACTATGCCGCGCGTGCCGCAATGCTCGGCAGCGACGCGGCGCCGGCGAAGTTCCGTCTCATCGCGGATCTCCTCGCGCTGCGCCGCGCCGATCCGGCGCTCTTCGCCGACGGTGATTATACCCCGGCGGAGGTCGAAGGCAGCGATCGCATCCTCGCCTTCACCCGCGGCACCGGCGATCGGCGGCTGCGCGTCGCGGTCCTGATCCGGGGAACGCAGGTGCCGGAGGCGACGATCCGCTTTGCGGACGGCGACATCCGCCACGCGGCGGAGGTCTTCGCCGACGGCCCCGTATGGTACGCGCTGGCGTAGGCGGAACGGCGATCAGAACCAGCCGCGGATGCCGAACGCCAGTGCCGGACCGCCTGCGTCCTCCCCGGCAGCGCGCGCGAGGCGCGCGGTCTCGCCCAGCCGTCGTTCCCAGGTGAGCGCGACGTACGGCGCGAATTCGCGCTTGATCTCGTAGCGCAGGCGTAGCCCCAGATCGGCGGACGTGACGCCGCTGCCGATCCCGATCGCGCGTGCGCGCTGTGCCGACAGGTTGAACTCGGCGCGCGGCTGCAGGATCAGCCGTTGCGTCAGCCGCTGGTCGTAATAGCCCTCGACCCGGGCGAGCACCTCGCCATGCGTCGACAGGAACGCCGCGGCCTCCACCTCGAACCAATAGGGCGCGAGACCGGCGATGCCGAGCGTCGCGTAGGTGCGTGCCGGCGTCGGCCGGATGTCCTGGCGCACCCCGCCTTGCAGGTTGAAATAGGGGCCGACCGCGCGGCTGTAGAGTGCGCGCACCTCGGCCCCGCCGAGGGTACCGCGAACGTCGCCCTCGCCCTCGCTCTTGACCACGAGCCGATCGATGTCGCCACCCAGCCATGCCTCGCCGTCCCAACGGTAGCCGTCGCGGCCGTTGCGGACCGCATATTCGGCGATGTTGACCATCACCTGCGCGAAACGCCGGCCGCCGCCGTCGCGCCCCATCATGATCGCGCGACCCCGCGCCATCGCTGCCGGGTCCCAGTACAGGTCCGCCATATGCGGCAGCGGTGCCGCGGGAGCCGGCGCATCGCCCGGCGGCAGATCCGTTCCGAGCGCCTCGCCACGGTTCAAGCCCGCGTGACCCATTCCGGCGTGGTCCATGCCCGCGTGATCCATCGGAGCGGTATCCATGGACATGTGATCCATGGCGGAATGATCCATCGCCGGCGGCGTCGGCGCAGTCCGGCTGACCGGCGCAGCGCGGGGGATCGCGCGGCGTTTCGGCGTCGCAGCCTGCTTGGACGGCGGTTTCGCGGCCCGCTTCGGGCGCGGAGTGGCAGCAGGCATCGGCATGGTCATGCCGGGCATGTCGTGCATGCTGTGATCCTGCGCGGCGATCAGCAGCAGGGCGGCGATCGGGCTCATGCCGCCCCCGCGGGTCGCACGCTCACCACCCGCATCATGCCTGCCAGCATGTGGTAGAGCATGTGGCAGTGAAACGCCCAGTCGCCGATCGCGTCGGCGGTGAGGTCGAAGCTCACGGTGCCGCCGGGCTGGACGATCACCGTATGCTTGCGCGGCGCATGGGCGCCGTGGCCGGTCACGAGTTCGAAGAAATGGCCGTGCAGGTGGATGGGATGCGCCATCATCGTGTCGTTGACCAGCCGCACCCGCACCCGTTCGCCATGCGTGAAGGCGAAGGGGACGTGCGTGTCCGACATCTTGACCCCGTCGAACGACCACATGAACCGCTCCATGTTGCCGGTGAGATGGATGTCGAGTTGCCGGCCGGGCGCGCGCACGTCGGGATTGCGATCGCGCGCGACGAGGTCGCGATAGGTAAGCACCCGGTGACCGACCTCCTCCAGCCCTAGCCCCGGATACCCGGTGCGATCGACCGGCATGGGCGAGACGGTCTGCACGCCCGGGCCCTTGCGGACGCTCGGTGCGTGCGAAAAGTCGCGCATCGTCATCGCGCCGTGATCCATACCCGGCATGGCATGCCCCATCGCGGCATGGTCCATGCCCGCCATCCCCGCCATGCCGGCCATCGCCCCCATTCCCATATCGGTCATCGTCGCCAGCGGCCGGGGGCGTAGCGGCGGCGCGTCGCCGGTCATGCCGGGCCGCGGCGCCAGCGTCGCGCGTGCCATGCCGGACCGGTCGACGCTTTCCCCGACGAGGGCGTAGGCCTTCGCCTCCGCAGGCGTGACGATGACGTCGTAGGTTTCCGCGACGCCGATCTGGAATTCGTCCACCGTCACCGGCTTGACGGGCATGCCGTCCGCCGCGACCACCGTCATCGCCAGCCCCGGAATGCGGACGTTGAAGGTCGTCATCGCCGAGGCGTTGATGACGCGCAGCCGCACCTTTTCACCCGGCGCGAACAGCGCGGTCCAATTGTCCCGCGGTCCATGACCGTTGACGAGGTAGCGATAGGTCGCGGCCGTACCGTCGGCGATGTCGGCGGGATCCATCCGCATCGCACCCCAGCGCAGGCGCTCGCCGGCGGGCTGGTCGCGCCCGGCGAGCAGCCCCGCCAGCGTCTGACGCTGAAAATTGTAATAGCCCGGCTGCAGCTTCATCCGGCGGAAGATCGCCTCCGGGCTCTCGTCGCTGTGATCGGACAGCATCACGACATGCTCGCGACCCGCAGGCTCGGCCTCCGAACCCGCCGGATCGATCACGATCGGCCCGTACAAGCCTTCCTGCTCCTGCCCGCCGGAGTGGCTATGGTACCAATAGGTCCCGCTCTGCGCGACGCGGAAGCGATAGTCGAACGTCTCGCCTGCCCGGATCCCCGGAAAGGACACGCCCGGCACCCCGTCATATTGGAAGGGCACCAAAAGCCCATGCCAGTGCAGCGAGGTGTCGGTGTCGAGAGCGTTGATGACGCGGATGCGGACGTCCTGTCCCTCGCGCAGGCGGATCAGCGGTCCGGGTGCGGACCCGTTGATCCCGATCGCGCGCGACGGCTTGCCGTCGATCCGCATGCTCGTGCGCGCGATGCGCAGCGTGATCTCGTCGCCGGAAAGCGTCCGTAACCCCGCCGTCCCCGCCTGCGCCCAGGACGGAGCCTGAAGGCCCAACGCCGCGCCGCCACCGGCCATTGCCGCGGCACGCAGCAGCCGCCGCCGATCGATC
>JBKBTU010000255.1:0-3572 GCA_046290715.1 Sphingomonas sp.
CCATTCGCGAAACGGAGACAAGGATGGCGACGATAGACGAGCGGGGCGAGCGGGCGCGGCAGGAAGCGCAGATCGCCGCCGCCGCGTCCACCGTGGGGCGGTATCGCTGGGTGATCTGCGGCCTGCTGTTCGCGGCGACCGCGATCAACTATGTCGACCGGCAGATGATCGGCGTGCTCAAGCCGACGATCTCCGCCGAACTCGGCTGGTCGGAGACGACCTATGCCGACGTGATCTTCTGGTTCCAGGCCGCCTATGCGGTGGGGTACCTCAGCTTCGGCAAGATCGTGGACGCGGTCGGCGCGCGCATCGGCTATTCGATCGCGTTCGTGATCTGGACGGCGGGCCACATCCTGTGCGGCTTCGTCAATTCGGCGTTCCAGTTCAGCCTCGCCCGCGCGCTGCTCGGCGTCGGCGAAAGCGGCAATTTCCCGGCCGGGATCAAGGCGGTGACCGAATGGTTCCCCGCCAAGGAACGCGCGCTCGCGACCGGCGTCTTCAACGCCGGCGCCAATATCGGCGCGATCGTCACGCCGCTGGTCGTGCCGTGGATCGTCATCGACCTCGGCCTCGGCTGGCGCATGGCGTTCGTCATCACCGGCATCGCCAGCCTCGGCTGGCTGGTCGCCTGGATCGCGCTCTACCGCCGCCCGCGCGAGAGCACCAAGGTCACCGCCGACGAACTCGCCTATATCGAAAGCGATCCCGCCGATCCCGTCCAGCCGATCGCCTGGGGCAAGCTGATCCGCTATCGCGAGACCTGGGCGTTCGCGCTCGGCAAGTTCCTGATCGATCCGATCTGGTGGCTGTTCCTGTTCTGGACGCCGGACTTCCTCGGCAAGACCTACAATCTCGACCTCAAGAGCTTCGGCCCGCCGCTGGTCGCGATCTACCTCATCTCCGACATCGGCTCGGTCGCGGGCGGCTGGTCGTCGTCACGGCTGATGAAGCGCGGCCTGACCGCCAATGCCGCGCGCAAGCTCACCATGCTCGTCTGCGCGATCCTGGTGATGCCGATCTTCTTCGCCCAATATGCCAGCAACGTGTGGATCGCGGTCGCCATCGTCGGCCTCGCCACCGCGGCGCACCAGGCGTTCTCCGCCAACCTCTACACCCTGCCCTCGGACATGTTCCCGCGCGCCGCCGTCGGCTCGGTGATCGGCATCGGCGGCACCGTGGGGGCGATCGGCGGCATGCTGATGTCGAAGTTCACCGGCTACATCCTCGACACGACGCACAGCTACACGCCGATCTTCGCGGTCGCCGGATCGACCTATCTGATCGCGGTCATCCTCATCCACCTGCTCAGCCCGCGCCTGGCGCGGGTGGATGCCGCCTGACTGTATAAAGACGACCGTCCCCACCCTTCCCTCTCCCGGCGGGAGAGGAATAGACGCCGAAGGCGGCGCTGGGTGAGGGTGACACCCGGAGAGGTTCCTTGAAGCTCATTTCCACCCTCGCGCTCGCCACCGCGCTGCTCGCCACGCCCGCCGCCGCGCAGGACGGACTGCTCTTCCGCGTTTCCGCCGACAAGGACCTGACCGCCGACACGGCCGGCGGCGATCCCGTGCCCAACTTCCGCAGCGCGGTGACCGTCACCCCCGACGGCGCGATCGGCGGCGCGGCGCGCTGGGCGGACGAGGGCTATGTCGCGTGGAAGGCGCCGGGCAACATGCTCGCCGCACGCGGCACGCTCGCCTTCTTCTGGCGCGCCCGCGAGGCGGTGACCGACGCGCCCTTCGTCATCTTCCGCGCCGGCTTCGCCGATCACACCAGCTGGGACATGGCGTTCCTCAGGATCGACTGGAACGGCCACGGCTTCGACGCCTTCGTCACCGACGCCAACCTGTCGCGCCTGCGCGTGTCGTGGCGGATGCCGACGCCGCCGACGCCCGAGCAGTGGAGCCACATCGCCTTCGCCTGGGACGAAACGCAGGGCGTGCGCCTGTTCGTCGACGGCCGGAAGGTGGCGAAGCTCGCGCAGAAGGCGGACCTCGATTCCGGCCTCGACCAGTTCGGCATGGCCGGCCGCGTCATCTCGCCGCACCAGGTGCAGAGCCGCTACAGCTTCATGCGCGGCAGCGACCTCGACGAGATCCGCGTCTACGACCACATGCTGGCCCCCGCCGACGTCGCCGCGCTCGCCGCCAAGCGAGAGCCCGCGTCCCCCGCCCCGCGCGACGCCGCCGCCGAGCGCACCGCCTGGTTGCACCGCTACGGCTGGGACACGGGCGCGCCGCCGGTCCTCGGCGATCCGGCGACGCGCGTCCGCCGCATCGAGTTCGCCGATGCCAGGGACCTCAAGGAATGGATGTACAAGGGCGTCGACGGCATCGCGGAGACGACCTGGCCCGGCGTCTACAACCGCTCGAAGCTGCCCGGCCGCGACGATTATTTCGAGCTGCCCGACTGGAACGTCTATGTCGAGGGCGGCAAGCGCTACGACCTGACCGTGCCTGCCGGCCAGCGCTTCAACCGCGTCGAGATCCGCGGCGCGGCCTATGGTGACCTGCTGTGGAACGACCGCAAGGTCGCCGGCCGATCGAGGGGCGTGGTGCGCAGCGTCGACGCGCTGCCCGACCGCACCGGCGGTACGCTGAGCTTCGTCAACACGATGCAGGAGCAGCCGATCCAGGAGATCTGGGCCTATGACGTCGCCGCCGGGGCGGAGCCGGCGAGCAGTTTCAAGCTCGCCTATACGATCAATGCCAAGGCCTCGCCGCGGCTCGCCAGCCTCGACCCGCTCAACGCCTATATCGCCGGCCGCTTCCCCGCCGACGAGCGCGCGACCGTGCTGGCGATGCCGTCGTCGGGGATGAAGGTGGCGGTCGGCGCGGGCGCGGCGGGGGCCGCGGGGGCGGCGATGCAGCGCGCGGCCGGCAAGCCGATCGTCCACGTCCTGATCCCCGCGAGCTTCGGCGACGCCTATCCCGACAAGCCGCTCGCGCGTGCATGGGACTATGGCTGGCAGAACGTGCACGACGGCCTCGACGGGATCGCGATCGACATCCCCGCGCTCAAGGCCAGCCCCGACGCGCGCGGGCTGATCGCCCTCAACATCCGCGTCGCCGATCCGATCTGGCCGGCGCGCGCGATGATCGACCTGTCGGTGTCGGTCCGCCCCAACGAAGCGCGCACCTTGTGGCTCGACCTGCGCGACCGTATCCTCTCGAACGACGGGCTGTTCCTGACGATCGCGTCGGCCGCACCGGACTTCGATGCGCAGAGCCTCGACGGCGCGAAGATCCGCCTCGTCTTCAAGCCGCGGCGCGAGGCGGTGGCGGAGCATGTCGCCGACCGCTTCAACCAGGTGCGCGACAATTGGGGCTTTCTCGTCGAGGAGCACACCGCCTCCAAGCGCGAGGCGCTGTACCGTCGCGTGTTCGCCGACATCTCCGACCTGTTGCGCGTCGATCCCGATCACGTCCAGGGCCGCGCCTATTGGGCCGACATCAACTACCGGCCCGAGAATTTGCCGGCGGTGACGCTGCCCGCGATCCCTGCCGGCGTGCCGGCCTGGGCGGCGCGGCAGCTCGACGACCTCAAGGTCACGCGCGATTTCGTGCTGTGGT
>JBKBTU010000256.1:0-300 GCA_046290715.1 Sphingomonas sp.
GGGCGCGAGCGACGGGGCGGTGCGCAGCGTCGGATACCTGTACGATGTCGTCGCCTCGGTCAGCGGCGACCTGACCCGCTACGGGATCAAGAGCCCCTGGGCGGACGAAGGCGCCGCGATCGCGCTCGCCACGGAATACCGCCGCGACAAGTTCGTCTCCAGCGCCAACGCGATCTACACGGCGCAATATGGCGACAACGCCGCCAACCTGCGCCAGGACGTGTGGGAATCGAACGTCGAGCTGCAGGCGCCGCTCGTCCAGCACAAGCCGTTCGTCGAGCAGTTGCAACTCAATGGCGG
>JBKBTU010000256.1:310-3545 GCA_046290715.1 Sphingomonas sp.
AATGGCGGCTATCGCGTCTCCAAGTACAGCAGCAATCCGGCGACGTTCAGCACGTGGAAGGTCGAGGGGCTGTTCGCGCCCGTCGCCGACCTAACGTTCCGCGGTTCGTACAACAAGGCGCAGCGCGCACCCACCGTGATCGAGATCCGTCAGGCGACGACGATCAGCTACGGATCGCAGGGCGGGAGCGAAGGCGATTTCTGCGCGCCGACGCAGACGGTCAACCCGCAGACGGGCCAGATCACCTATGGCGCACCGATCGCCTCGCGTGAGGTTTGCCGTGCCACCGGCCTTTCCGACGCGCTCTACGGCAGCCAGACGCTGATCTGCCCCGACAATGCGTGCACCGTGCGCTACGGCGGCTTCACCGCCGATCCCGAGACGGCGTACACGTTGACCTACGGCCTGGTGGTCAAGCCGCGCTTCCTCAAGGGGCTGGTGTTTTCGGCGGATCGTTACCAGATCCGCATCAACAACTCGCTCGGCTACAACGATTACGACTATTACTACACCGGCTGCCTCCAGTCCGGCGACCCGTTCTTCTGCTCGGGTATCGTCCGCAATCCGGGGACGGGCACGCTCTATTCGCCCGCGGCGGGCAACCCGACCACGGGCTTCTTCCGCGGCGGCACCAGCAACTACTACCGGTCGATTTCGCGCGGCTGGGACTTCCAAGGCCAATATACGCTCGGTCTTGGCAAGGTCGGGCGGCTCGACTGGAGCTTCAACGGCTCGCTGACCACCTTCGCCGGCGGTCAGGATTCGCCGCTGCTGCCCGAGCGCAACTGCAGCGGCTATTACGGCAATGGTTGCGGTCAGCTGATCCCGAAATGGACGCATGGCCTGCGCACGACCTATACGACGCCCGACAGCGGCTTCAACGTGTCGTTCAACTGGCAGCACCTCAGTTCGCTGGTCAACGCGAACAACTCTGGTGACCCGGCGATCGGCGGTACCGCGGCGAACGCGCAGACGACCTTCACCGGCATCGATCCGATCGACTATTTCGACCTGGCGCTGACCTTCAACGTCGCACGCTCGTTCGTCTTCCGTGTGTCGGCGAACAACCTGTTCGACGTGTCGCCCCCGATCATCGCCAATTCGCGCAACCTGACCGGGCTGTTCTACACCAACACGATCCCGCCCCGGTACAACATCATGGGGCGCCAGATCGCGGTGGGCACGACCGTCCGCTTCTGACCGCGGCGCGGTATCGCAAACGGATAAGGCCCGCCGGAGCGATCCGGCGGGCCTTATCGTCTCTAGCGCGCCAGTTCGCGCCAGCCGATGTCGCGGCGGCAGAAGCCGTCGGGGAAGTCGATCGCGTCGACGCCGCGATAGGCGGCATCGCGTGCCGCGCGGATGTCCGCGCCGCGTGCGGTCACCGCCAGGACGCGGCCGCCTGCGGCGACCAGAGTATCGCCTGCCAGACGCGTCCCGGCCTGGAAGACGGTCGCACCCGCGGCCTCGGCGGCGTCGATGCCGCGGATCGCGCCGCCGGCCTTGAGCGTACCCGGATAACCGGCCGCGGCCAGCACCACCGTCATCGCGACGTCGTCGGCGAACGCCGCCTCGCCGATCGCGCCGAGCCGGCCCTCCGCCACCGCCAGCATCACCGCGAGCAGATCGCCCTCGAAGCGCATCATCAGCACCTGGCATTCGGGATCGCCGAAACGGGCATTGTACTCGATCAGCTTGGGGCCGGTCGCGGTCAGCATCAGCCCGGCGTAGAGCACGCCGCTGAACGGGGTTCCCGCGTCGGCCAGCGCCTTGACCGTCGGCGCGACGATCTCGGCGAGCGCGCGAGCCTCCAGCGCGGGGGTCAGCACCGGCGCCGGGCTATAGGCGCCCATGCCGCCGGTGTTAGGGCCGGTATCGCCTTCGCCGACGCGCTTGTGGTCCTGCGCACTGCCGAAGGGGAGCAGCGCCTCGCCGTCGGTCAGCACGAACAGGCTCGCTTCCTCCCCGTCGAGGAATTCCTCCAGCACCACCGGCGCGTCGCCCTGCGCGAACATCGCGTTGAACGCCTCGGCGGCTTCGGCTTCGCTCGTCGCGATGACCACGCCCTTGCCCGCGGCGAGTCCGTCCGCCTTGATGACGACGGGGTAGGAGAAGGTGCTCGCCAGCGCGGCCTCCGCTTCCGCACGGCGCGTCACGCGGACGTAGCCCGCGGTCGGGATGCCCGCACGCGCGCACAGGTCCTTGGTGAAGCCCTTGGAGCCTTCGAGCTCCGCCGCCGCCTTGTCCGGTCCGAACACGCGAATGCCGGCGGCGCGCAAGGCGTCGGCGAGGCCGTCGACCAGCGGCGCCTCCGGACCGATCACCACCAGGCCAACATCCTGCGCGCCCACGAAATCCACCACCGCGGCGTGATCCGTCGCGTCCAGCGCGATGCAGGTCGCATGGCGCGCGATGCCGGGGTTGCCAGGCGCGGCATAGAGCGTATCGAGGGCGGGCGATTGCGCCAGCTTCCACGCGAGTGCGTGCTCGCGGCCGCCTGAGCCCAGCAGCAGGACGTTCATGCCCGATTTCCCCTTCGATACCCCGGCCGACTCTGGCGATGCCCGGCTGCTAGCCGAGGAGCGCGCCGGCGACAACGCGCTCGCGCTCTCGGTCGGCGAGCTGAGCTTCAAGCTCAAGCGGATGGTGGAGGGCGAGTTCGGCCACGTCCGCCTGCGCGGCGAGATCTCGGGCTACAAGCGCGCGGCCTCCGGTCACGTCTATCTCGCGCTGAAGGACGATGCCGCGGTGATCGACGGCGTGATGTGGAAGGGGCAGGTGAACGCGCTCGCCTTCGCGCCGCAGGACGGCATCGAGGTGATCGCGACGGGCAAGCTGACGACCTATCCCGGCCGCTCGAAATACCAGATCGTCATCGAGCGGATGGAACTCGCCGGTGCGGGCGCGCTGATGGCGCTGTTCGAGAAGCTGAAGGCGAAGCTCGCCGGCGAGGGGCTGTTCGACGCGGCGGCCAAGCGGCGCCTGCCGTATCTGCCGCGGACGATCGGGGTGGTGACCTCTCCGACCGGCGCGGTGATCCGCGACATCCTCCACCGGCTGGAGGATCGCTGCCCCAGCCATGTCGTCGTCTGGCCGGTCAAGGTCCAGGGGCAGGGGGCGGCGGAAGAGATCGCCGCCGCGATCCGGGGCTTCGACGCGCTGCCCATGACGTCGGATGCGCACGGCGCGCCGGCCCGGTCTGGGCTGCCGCCCCGGCCGGACCTCGTCATCGTCG
>JBKBTU010000257.1:0-3534 GCA_046290715.1 Sphingomonas sp.
GTACAGCCGAGTTCCTGCACCAGGCGGTGCTCGGCCTCGGTCTCCACGCCTTCCGCGGTCGTCGCCATGCCCAGGCTCTGGGCGAGCGCGACGACCGCGCGGATGATCGCGATCGCCTCCTTCACGCCCTTCGACGCGCCCTGCACGAAGCTGCGGTCGATCTTGATCGACGAGAAGCGGGTCCGCGACAGATAGCCGAGGCTCGAATAGCCCGTGCCGAAATCGTCGAGGCTGAGGCGCACGCCGAGGTCGAGGATGCGCTCGAGCACCTTGGTGGCGCCCAGCCCCTCGTGCATGAAGACGCTCTCGGTCACTTCCAGCTCGAGCCGCTCGGGCGACAGCCGCGAATTGGCCAGCGCCGAGGTGACGACGGTGACGAAGTTCGGGTTCTGCAGCTGGTCGGGCGAGACGTTGACCGCGACGCGGATGTGCGAGGGCCAGTTCGCCGCCTCGGCGCAGGCGGTGCGCAGCACCCACTCGCCGATCGGCTGGATCAGCCGCGCCTCTTCGGCGAGCGGGATGAATTTGACCGGCGACACGTTGCCGAATTGCGGGTTGTGCCAGCGCAGCAGCGCCTCGAAGCCCTTGAGCCTGCCCGTGCCCGCCTCCACCACCGGCTGGTACTGGAGGTGCATCTCGTTCTTCTCGACTGCCTGGCGCAGCGCCATCTCGAGCACGCGCCGCTCTTCCGCCTGGACGTGGAGCTCGGGCTCGTAGGCGTGGTAGACGCCGCGGCCGGCATCCTTGGCGCGATACAGGGCGAGGTCGGCGGAGCGGATCAGCATCTCGGCGGTGCGGCCGTCGCGCGGACCGATCGCGAGCCCGACCGAGGCGCCGATATAGAGCGTGTGTGCGTCCACCTCATAGGGACGCGACAGCGTCTCGATGATGCGGCGGGCGAGGTCCTCGACCGCGGCGGTGTTGGTCGCGTCGCGCACCACCACCGCGAATTCGTCGCCGCCCAGGCGCCCGCACATCGTGTTGTCGTTCATCAGCTGGCCGAGCCGTTCGGAGACGCGGCCGAGCAGGCGGTCGCCGATCGGATGGCCGAGCGTATCGTTGACCGCCTTGAACCGGTCGAGGTCGATCATCATGAAGCCGCAGCGGCCGCCCCATTTGTCGGCGTCGGCCATCGCGCGGACCAACGTTTCGTTGACCATCAGGCGGTTGGGCAGGCCGGTGAGCGTGTCGAACCGCGCCATGCGGTTGATCTTGTCGGCGGAGGCGCGCTGTTCGGTGACGTCGGATCCGACGCCGCGGAAGCCGCAAAAGGCGCCGGTTTCGTCGAAGCGCGGACTGGCGGCGAGTTCCCACCAGCGCTCCTCGCCGCCGACGACCAGCGGCAGGCGGAGGTCACGGAAGCTCTCGCGCGTCTTCAACTTGTCGGCGAGCGTACGCAGGCCGGCGGAGAAATTGCCCGTTTCCCAGGCGGGACCGGCGAGCACCTGGAGGAACGGCATGCCCTCGATCGCGACCGGGTCCAGCCCGCAGGCATAGGCGAAGCGCGGCGAGGCCTTGATGACGCGACGCGCCGAATCGGTTTCCCACAGCCAGTCGGCGTTGCTCTCCTCGAACTCGCGGAGCAGCAGGCTGACCGTCTCGTCGCGTTCGTCGAGTGCCATCTGGCTGGCGCGGATCACCACCAGCGAGCGCGCGCGGTTGAGGCAGACCGCGATCAGCATCCCGGTGAAGGCGGTCGTCGCGCACGCCGCCGCGTAGTTGCCCAGCAGCAGCAGCTTGGCCGTGACCACCAGGCCGAGGCCGCCGACGAAGGCGATCGTCGCCAGCGCGAGCGGCGCCATCGCGACCGCCCCCGCGGTCATCACCACCGACAGCACCATCCACAGCACATAGGCGATGAGCGAACCCGGCGGCGGACTGAAGACGAGGCAGGGTACCGACCAGGCGGCGGCAAGTGCAGCGCCTTCGATCGCGGTGGCGCGGACGTCCGCCTGCGTCGCATAGCCGCCGTCGCGATGCCGCGTCCCCAGCCGGCGTACGGCGACCGCGACCGACACCAGGGTGATGAGCGCTGCCCAGCTACCGATCACCAGCGGCGCGATGCTGCCGTCGAACAGCGACACGGTCATCGCCGCGCCGATCAGATTGGCGGCGAGCAGCAGCAAGGCGAGTCGTCGTCCCGCATCGAGCTGGGTCGAGCGGATGCGCGCCCATTGTGCGGCATCGGCGCCATCGCGCAGGCCGATGAGTTGCAGGAAGCGGATCGCGTGCGGATCGGTGGCGGGGGGCGTGTCGTGGTTCACGCCGCCGGTGTAGGATCGCGAGGTTGACGGATCGTTATGGCGGCGAGGGTTTACGCTGGCCGCGGCCGCGGCTGTCCCCCGCAAAGAGGCCGGCGGATGCCTTCGGTTTTCGATCGCTCTGCATCAGCAGCTCCGTGTTCTTGCGCAGGCAGGAACACGGAGCCACGCAAGACAGCGTGTTCGACCCTGGGCTCCTGCCTGAGCAGGAGCACGATGCCGATCGATTGAAAACGCTCTAGGCGGCGATCGCGTAGGGCTTGATGTCGCCGCTGAGATAGAGGTTGCGCGCCTTGGCACGGCTGAGCTTGCCCGAACTGGTGCGCGGCAGCGTGCGCGGCGGGATCAGTTCGATCACGCAGTTCATTCCGGTGACCGAGCGGACGCGCTCGCGGATCTCTTCGCGCAGGCGCAGCCGTTCGGCGTCGTCGCTGCTGCGGCACTGGACGAGGACGGCGGGCGTCTCCTCGCCGCCGGGCGTGGTGATCGCGAAGGCGGCGATGTCGCCCGACTTGAAACCGGGCAGCTGCTCCACCGCCCATTCGATGTCCTGCGGCCAGTGATTCTTGCCGTTGACGATGATCATGTCCTTGGCGCGGCCGACGATGTAGATGTAGCCGTCCGACATGTACGCCATGTCGCCGGTGTCGAGCCAACCATCGACCATGCAGGCGTCGGTCGCCGCGTCGTCGCGGAAATAGCCGACCATCACGCTCGGCCCCTTGCACCAGAGCTTGCCGATCGCGCCGTCGGGCAGCGGCGTGCCGTCCTCCTCGCGGATTTCGACCGCCATGTCGCGCACCGGCTTGCCGCAATTGACGATGGCGCGGAAGCGCTGCGGGCGCGGGCCGTCGTTCGCGGCGATCGAGTCGCCACCGCCCGACAGCTGCGTCTCCTCGACCAGCTCGACGCGGATGCCCTCGCCCGGCGGCATCAGCGAGACCGCGAGCGTCGCCTCGGCGAGGCCGTAGGAGGGGAGGAAGGCGCTCGCCTTGAACCCGGCGTCGGCGAAGGCGTCGACGAACGCCTGCATCACGTCGGGGCGGATCATGTCGGCGCCGTTGCCCGCGACCCGCCAGCGCGACAGGTCGAACCGCTCGGACGCCTTGGTCTGCGACGACATGCGGCGCGCGCAGATGTCGTAGCCGAAGGTCGGCGAATAGGAGAGGGCGGTGCCGTCGTGGCGCGAGATCATGTCGAGCCAGGCGAGCGGGCGGCGCGCGAAATCCTCGGTCTTGAGGTAGTCGGTCGAGACCTGGTTTGCGATCGGCGA
>JBKBTU010000258.1:0-1122 GCA_046290715.1 Sphingomonas sp.
GCATCTGTTCGATATGCTGCGGGTCGGCGTCGTAGAGGTCGAGAAACTCGGCTATGTCGGTGAGCGAGACGCCCAGCCGCTTGCCGCGGAGGATCAGCTGCATCCGCGCGACCTCGCGGCGGCGGTAGACGCGGGTGGTGCCGATACGGCACGGTTCGATCAGCCCCTTGTCTTCGTAGAAGCGCAACGTCCGCGGCGTCACGCCGAGCAGAGCCGCCACCTCCTGGATGCCCTTCAGGTCCGCACTGCCCTCCCCCGCGTCGTTCATCATCGCTCCCCGGGCGGTCTAACGCGCCGCCTTGGCCTCTTCCTCCGCGACCAGCTCCTTCTTCGAAAGTTTGCCGATCAGCGTCTTAGGCAGAGTGTCGCGGATTTCGACCTCGCGGGGAAGCTCGATCTTGCTGATCTTGTCGCGCAGGAAATCGCGAAGCTCGGCGCCGGTCACCGCGCCCGGTTGGGCCAGCACGACGAAGGCCTTGGGCGCCTGACCGCGATGCGCGTCGGGCACGCCGATCACCACCGCCTCAGTCACCGCGGGATGTTCGTACAGCGCCTCTTCGATAACGCGCGGATAGACGTTGTAGCCGCCGCACAGGATCATGTCCTTGATCCGGTCGACGATGAAGAGATAGCCGTCCGCGTCCAGATAACCGACGTCGCCCGTCCGCAGCGCCCCGTCCGCGAAGGCCGCGGCCGTCTCGTCGGGCTTGTGCCAGTAACCGCTCATCACCTGCGGGCCGCGCGCGCAGATCTCCCCCTTCTCGCCCGCAGCGACGATCCGCGTCGGGTCCTCGCGATCGCGTATCTCGATCGTGGTGCCGGGAAACGGCAGGCCAGCCGAGCCTTCCTTGTTCACCCCCTCGAACGGATTGCAGGTGATGATCGGCGAGGCTTCGGACAGGCCATAGCCCTCGACCAGCTTGGCGCCCGTATTGGCCTCGAAGGCATGGCGCACCTCGATCGGCAGCGGCGCGCCGCCCGAGATGCAGACCTTGATCGCGGACAAATCGGGCCGCTCGCCCGGCCCGAGGTTGGCGAGCGCGTTGTAGATCGTCGGCACCGCCGGGAAATAGGTCGGCCGCGTCCGCTTGAGCGTCGCGAGCAGCTGCTTCAGCTCGAAAC
>JBKBTU010000258.1:1375-3509 GCA_046290715.1 Sphingomonas sp.
CGGAACACCGCCGCCCGCGACCAGATCGGCGAAGAACAGATGCTGCGCGGTGCGCGGCGCGCGGCCGATCTCCTTGCGCTTGACGAGGCGATAGGCGAACCCCTTCACCGGCGGCAGCACGTCGACGATCGGGCAGGTGATGACGTGACGGATCCCCGTTTCGCCCGCCACCTTGAGGACGCGCGCCTGGATCTCGGCGATGTCGCATGTCGCGATGATCTCCGCGCCCGAATCCTCGATCAGGTGCGTCAGTTCGCGCTCGACGTAGAGCGGGTTGACGTTGACGACGATGCCGCCCGCCTTGAGCGTCGCGAAGAACAGGATGGGGTAATACGGCGTATTGGGCAGGCAGAGCGCAACGCGCGCACCCTTGACGACACCGAGCCGCTGCAACCCCGCCACCGCCCGGTCCACCGCCGCGCCGAGCGCTCCCCAGGTCGTGATCCGGCCCATGAAGTCGATCGCGGGCCGATTCGGAAACCGTGCCACCGACCGGTCGAGCAATTGCCCGAGCAGTCGCGGATCGCTCGGCAGCGGCACGCCCTGCTTGATCGCCAGCGGCGTTCCCGCCGGTGCCTCGGCGGTTTCGGCCAGCCCGTTGGGGGTGTCGCTCATCCGTTCATCCTCTCGGTCGTTGTCATCGAGCATATTGTCCGCCCGCGCCACTTGACGTAATGGGAAGGTATCGCACCTATACGGCATACCGCAAGGCCTTTGCCGCGCGGCCATCGCCCGTCAGAGAGAGGATTTCATGACCAACGTCGTCATCGCCGGTTACGCGCGCTCGCCGTTTCACCTCGCCGGCAAAGGCGCCCTCGCCCGTGTTCGCCCGGACGACCTCGCCGCCCAGACCATCCGCGGCTTGATCGCGAAGACCGGCGTCGATCCCGCCGAGATCGAGGACATCATCCTCGGCTGCGCCTTTCCCGAGGGCGAACAGGGGCTCAACGTCGCGCGGCTGATCGGGTTGCTCGCCGACCTGCCGCTGTCGGTCGGCGGCATGACGGTCAATCGCTTCTGCGGGTCGTCAATGAGCGCCATCCACATCGCGATGGGTCAGATCCAGATCGGCGCGGGCGAGGCGTTCATCTGCGCCGGCCTCGAATCGATGAGCCGTATCCCGATGGGCGGCTACAATCCCCTCCCCAACCCCGCGCTCGCCAAGGCCAATCCGGGCGCGTACATGGGCATGGGCGACACCGCCGAGAACGTCGCGACCAAGTACCAGATCACGCGCGGCGAACAGGACGCCTTTGCGGTGAAGAGCCAGCAGAAGGCCGCTGCCGCGCGCGCCGACGGCCGCCTCGCCGACGAGATCGTGCCGATCGCCACCAAGGCGGGAACGGTGAGCGAGGACGGCACGATCCGCCCCGACACCACCGTCGAGGCGCTCTCCACCCTGAAGCCCGCGTTCAATGCCGAAGGTTCGGTCACCGCCGGAACCTCGTCGCCGCTGACCGACGGTGCGTCGGCGGTCCTCGTCACGTCGGAGGAGTTCGCCACCAGGCACGGCCTCAAGATCCTCGCCCGTATCAAGGCGGTCGGCGTGTCGGGGATCGAACCCGAGACGATGGGCCTCGGCCCGATCAGCGCCTCGCAGAAGGCGCTGGATCGCGCCGGCGTATCCGTGGCCGATCTCGACGTCGTCGAGATCAACGAGGCCTTCGCCAGCCAGGCGATCGCCTGCATCCGCGACCTCGGCCTCAAGGACGAGACGATCAACAAGGACGGCGGCGCAATCGCGATCGGTCACCCGCTCGGCGCGACCGGCGCGCGCATCGTCGGCAAGGCGGCGGCGCTGCTCGAGCGTGAGGGCGGCCGCTATGCACTGGCGACCCAGTGCATCGGCGGCGGCCAGGGCATCGCCACGGTGCTGGAGCGCGCATGATGGCCGACGCTATCAAGCCGGCGGGCACCCTGCCCGAGCCCGTCAAGAAAGTGTGCGTGATCGGTGCGGGCGTCATGGGCGCCGGCATCGCCGCACAGGTCGCCAACGCCGGCATTCCCGTGCTGCTGCTCGACATCGTGCCGAAGGACGGCGACGATCGGGACGCGGTGGCCAAGGGTGCCGTCGCCAAGATGCTCAAGACCGAGCCCGCTCCTTTCATGTCGAAGGCGGCGGCGAAGCTCGTCG
>JBKBTU010000025.1:0-5402 GCA_046290715.1 Sphingomonas sp.
GCCTCGCCATCGCGGATCATCCACAAGGCGGCGCGGTCCTTTACCGAGGAGCCGGGGTTGGCGAATTCACACTTGCCGTAGATGTCGCAGCCCGCCGCCGCGCTGGGGCCGGCGAGACGGACGAGCGGCGTGTTGCCGATCAGGGCGAGCGTGTCGGGCGTCGTATGCATCGTCGCTCAATGGCCCCTCGCCGCGCAGGCGGCAAGCCAATGCGGCTTGGCGCGCCAGAAGCCACACCCGCACCGGTTCATCCCATTTTATGGCACGGACTCACATGGATCGGCCATTCACCTTGATTTGCAGCGCAGCATGCGCGAAGCGTCGCGCCGCTATGAAGAGCCCCCTCCTCCTCTCCGCCACCGCCGCGCTGCTCGCGCTGGCCGCCTGCAACTCCAAGCCCGCCTCGCCCGAGGTGGTCGACAGCAATCCCGATCCGATGGCGAACGCCCTCGCCAACCGCGCGCCGGTCGAGCTTCCGCCCGCGATCAAGGCGGACAAGACCTTCCGCTGCAAGGACAACAGCCTGCTCTACGTGACGCTGTTCGAGGGCGACAAGCTCGCTTTCGTCAAGACCAGCCCGACCGGCACGATCAACCGCCTGACCGCGACGGCGGCGGGCGAGCCGCTGACCGCGGAGGGCGGCTGGAAGCTGACCGGCACCGCGAGCAACATCACCGTGACGCAGCCGGGCAAGCCCTCGCAGACCTGCAAGTCGTAACGCGGGCACACATTCCGATACCGGGGCCGGCGGAGCGATCCGCCGGCCTTTTTGCGTCCGACGCCGTTGCCGAGGAACGTCCGAAACGGTACGATCTGCCCCATGGCGACGATCGCGATCTACAATGCGAAGGGTGGCGTCGGGAAGACGACGCTGGCTGTCAATCTTGCCTGGTGTGCCGCCGTGCAGTCACGCCGGCGGACGGTGCTCTGGGATCTCGATCCGCAAGCGGCGAGCAGCTGGATCCTCGGCCGGAATCCCGGCGGCGATCGTGCCCGCGCGCTCTTCACACGCGATCGCACGCTCGCCGCCCACGTCCGTCCGACAGCGACGCCGGGGCTCGACCTCATCCCCGCCGACGCATCGCTGCGCGACCTCGACGTGCTGTTCCACGAGATCGGCAAGCGCCGCCGTCTCGACCGGCTGATCGAGGGCCTCGGCGACTATGATCACGTGCTGCTCGATTGCCCGCCTGGAATCGGTGAGATCAGCGAGCAGGTGATCCGCGCCGCAGACCTGATCGTCCTGCCCGTCATTCCCTCGCCCCTCGCGCAGCGCGCCGCGCTGGCGGTGGTGGCGCATCTCGGCGGCAAGGTACCGGTGATCGCGGTCCATACGATGGCCGATCGCCGACGGCGGTTGCATGCCGAGGCGATCGCCGCCCATCCCGACTGGCCGGTGGTACCGATGGCGAGCGCCGTGGAAGCGATGGCGGACAGGCACGCCCCGCTCGCCACCTACGCGCCGCGATCCCCCGCCACGGCGGCGATCGCCGCATTGTGGACGGCGATCGAGCGGCGGCTGGCCCGCTGACGGCCGTCACTTCGACGGATCGTGTCCCCAGTTCATCAGCGAATAGCGCCAGTCGCTGTGCTCGACGTCCTTGCCGGGGCCACCCTGCGCCAGATGGCGATGGACGTAGCCGATCACCTTCTTCATGTGCGCGTAATCGTCGTCGGTCAGGTCGGCCTTCTTCGTCCGTTTGATCTCCACGATCCGCTTGCCCGACTTGTGGCCGACGCTCTCGCCCGATCCCTTGCCGTCATCCCCCTTCCAGCCGACGCGCTTGCTGTCGTCGGTGTCGAGGAAGCGTTCGAGTTCGGACGGCGTCATGTTCACCGCCTCCTCGAAATCCTTGTAGATCGTCGCGTGATCGTCCGCAGCAGCCATGTCGTCCTCCGATTGCGACCATCGAACGCATCGGTACGATCCGGAGTTGCCCGATCTAGCCGAGCATCGCGTGATAGGTCTGCGGCGGCGTCGGCAGGATCAGCCGTGCACCCACGCCCGCGAGCACGACCAGCGCCAGCGCGATGAGGCCGGCGCGCGGGATCCGCCAGCGGCCGAGCAGCACCCAGGCGATCGCGGTCGCGGCGATCGGCCACAGGTGATAGCGCAGGTCGGATGCGATGCTGAGCACCGCGAAGCTCGCCTCCAGCGCCAATCCGGATACCAGCAGGGCCGCCGCCAGCCGCGACGCCTCGTCGGTTCCGCGCAGCGCACGCGGCAGCGCGACGGCGGCCAGCACGATCCAGACGATCGGCCAGCCCAGCGGCGTCTCCACCAGTATCGCCGCGAGCCGCTGCCAGCGCCGGGCGACACCGCCGGGCGTCGCAAGACCCATATCATTGGCTTCGTTGCCCTCCGGCGGTGCCGCGCCGGGCCAGCGGAACGCGACCAGCCATCGCCAGGTCGAATTGAGATGCGCGAGACGGTGCGCCGCATAGCTCCACGGATGCGTCAGCGCCGCCGCCGCCAGTCGCGGATAGAGTGCGCCTGGGGCGAGCGCGTGCAGCGCGGCGACATCGGGTTCGCAGCGCGCCGGCTCGCCGAGAGGGTCCCAGAAATACGGGCGGACGCAGCCGCGCGCCGCCAGTCGTGCGATCGCAGGCTGCGGCAGGCCCGTCGCGGGATCGCCGCTGCGAACCGCGATGCCGGCCAGGTCGTAGGTCGGCTCCGTCCGCTCAACGCCGCTGCGCGCGGCGGCGAGCGGCCCGTGGTTGATGAAGGACGCCAGCGCGATCACACCCAGGATCGCGATCAATGTGGCGACGGTCCCGGTCACCACACGCCGCGGCGTCGGCATGCCGCCACGGCGCGACAGCATCGCCGCCAGCGGCGCCACCGCGAACACCGCGTTGGCGCGGACCAGCACCGCATAGCCGAACAGCAGCGTCACGACGGCCCATCCGGCCATTGGCACCGCGCGCTCGCGCAACCGCCACCAGCCGACCAGCCCGACGCCCGCGAGCAGGCTCGCCAGCAGCTGCGTGTCCTTGAGCACGACCGCCTGCCAGCCGAGCAGCGGCGGCCACAGCGCGATCCCGATCAGCAGCGCCGCCGCCCGCCTGCGCCCGTTCGCGGCCAGTGCCGCGGCGAGCGCATCGAACCCGAGCCAATAGCCGCCGAACTGCAGCAGCGTCATCGGCCCCTGCCCGGCGGCACCGAACAGCGACCACAGATGCGCCATGACCGGCGGATGCCAGTCGTCGTAGCGGCCGCTCAGCGCCTGGCGGTACTGCGCCAGGCTGTCATATTGGACGTAGCCCGGCCAGAACACCGCCACGCAGGCGGCCAGCAGCACCGCCGCCGCGCCGGCATGTCCCGCGGCGCGGCGGTCGATCATGCTAGAAGTGCAGCGCGCGGCCGTAGGCGCTGAGCACGCTCTCGTGCATCATCTCGCTCAGCGTCGGGTGTGCGAACACCGTTTCCATCAGCTCGTGCTCGGTGGTCTCGAGCTGGCGGGCGACGACATAGCCCTGGATCAGCTCGGTCACTTCGGCACCGACCATGTGCGCGCCGAGCAATTCGCCGGTCTTGGCGTCGAACACCGTCTTGATGAAGCCTTCCGCCTCGCCGAGCGCGATCGCCTTGCCGTTGCCGATGAAGGGGAACTTGCCCGCCTTCACCTCATGCCCGGCTTCCTTGGCCTTGGCCTCGGTCAGGCCGACGCTCGCGACCTGCGGGCGGCTGTAGGTGCAGCCCGGGATGTTCCACGTCTCGAAGGGGTGCGGGTCCTGGCCGGCGATCTTCTCGACGCAGACGATGCCCTCGTGGCTCGCCTTGTGCGCCAGCCAGGGCGCGCCGGTGACGTCGCCGATCGCATAGATCCCCTCGACGTTGGTACGACCGAAGCCGTCGACCTTGATATGGCCGCGCTCGGTCTCCACGCCCAGCGCCTCCAGCCCGATATTCTCGGTATTGGGGACGATGCCGATCGCGACGATGACGTGGCTGTAGTCCTCGGTCGCGACCTTGCCGTCGCCGCCCTTGATCGATGCCTTGACCCCGTCCTTGCCGGTCTCGATCTTTTCCAGCGCCGCGCCGGTGACGATCTTGATGCCCTGCTTGGTCAGCGCCTTGGTCATGAACTCGCTGACCTCGGCATCCTCGACCGGCAGGATGCGCGGCAGCATCTCGACGATCGTCACGTCGGCGCCCATGTCGTTGTAGAAGCTCGCGAATTCCACGCCGATCGCGCCCGATCCGATGACCAGCAGCTTGGTCGGCATCACTTCGGGCACCATCGCATGGCGATAGGTCCAGATACGGTTCCCGTCGGCCTTGGCGAACGGCAGGTCGCGCGCGCGCGCACCGGTCGCGACCATGATGTGCTTGGCCTCGAGGTCGATCGTCTTGTCGCCCTGCTTGACGGACAGCTTGCCCTTGCCGGTTAGGGCGCCGACGCCCTCGAACACCTGGACCTTGTTCTTCTTCATCAGGCCCTTGACGCCGGCGTTGAGCTGGCCCGCGACCTTGCGGCTGCGATCGACGATCTTGGCGAGGTCGAAGCCGACGTTGTCCGCCTTCAGCCCATAGGCCTCGGCGTGCGTCATATAGTGATAGACCTCCGACGTGCGCAGCAGCGCCTTGGTCGGGATACAGCCCCAGTTGAGGCAGATGCCGCCCAGCCGCTCGCGTTCGACGATGCCAACCTTGAGCCCGAGCTGGCTCGCCCGGATCGCCGCGACATAGCCGCCCGGACCCGAACCGAGGATGAGGAGGTCGAAGGTATCAGCCACTGTGAAGTCCTTACCGGGGAGGATGGGAAAAACGGGTCAGGTAATCGGCGCGACGCGGCGGGGGGCGCGGTTCTCGTCGGTGGCGACGAAGACGAAGCGGGCCTGCGTCACCTTGCAGGCCTCGTCGGCATGACGCGCGCGGCGCCACGCCTCGACCTCGATCGTCATCGACGTGTTGCCGACCGCGGCGAGCCGCGCATAGACCGAAACCTCGTCGCCGACCAACACGGGCGCGTGAAACTTCATCGCGTCGCACGCGATCGTCACCGCCCGTCCGCCGGCGTGGCGCGAGGCGACCGAGCCGGCGGCAAGGTCCATCTGCCCCATCAGCCAGCCGCCGAAGATGTCGCCATAGGGATTGGCGTCCGCCGGCATCGCGGTGACGCGGATCGTCGGCGCGCCTTCGGGAAGAAGGCTCATACGCGCTTCCGATCGATCGCGCGGGCGCGGCGCAGCGGGCCGATCCCCATCAGCACGGTCGCGGCCATCGCGCCCGCCCCGCACCACCAGATCACGTCGCGGCCCAGCGGATAGGCCCAGGCCGCCGCCCAGGTCATCGCCACCGCCGCGACGAGGCCCGCCGCGATGTAGAGCAGCTCGACGGTCGTTCGTGCCACCGCGACCGCCTCAGGCGAGCATGCCGAGCGGCCGCTCGACCAGCT
>JBKBTU010000025.1:5499-18604 GCA_046290715.1 Sphingomonas sp.
CTCCTTGAACACCTTCATCAGCTGCGCGCCGTCGGCGCCGTCGATGGCGCGATGGTCGAAGCTGCCGGTCGCGGTCATCACCGTCGCGACACCCAGTTCGCCATTGACGATGTACGGCCGCTTCTCGCCTGCGCCGATCGCCAGGATCATGCCCTGCGGCGGGTTGATCACCGCCTCGAACTGCTTGATCCCGAACATGCCCATGTTGCTGATCGACGCGGTGCCGCCCTGGAATTCCTCGGGCTTCAGCTTGTTGTCCTTGGCGCGCGCGGCAAGGTCCTTCACCTCGGTCGAGATCGCCGACAGGCTCTTGGTGTCGGCACCCACGACGATCGGCGTGATGAGGCCCGACGGCGTCGACACCGCGACCGAGATGTCGGCGCGCTTGAAGCTGATGAGCTGATCGGGCGTGAACATCACGTTGCACTTGGGCACCGCGATCAGGGCCTGCGCCAGCGCCTTCACCAGCATGTCGTTGACCGACAGCTTGACGCCGCGGCTTTCGAGGCTGGCGTTGAGCTCGCCGCGCAGCTTGAGCAGGGCGTCGAGCTGCACGTCCACCGTCAGGTAGATATGCGGCACCTGCTGCTTCGATTCGGTCAGGCGGCGCGCGATCGTCTTGCGCATGTTGGAGAGCTTGCTCGCCTCGTGCGGGATATCCGGCACCTGGGCGGGCTTGGGCGCGGGTGCCGGGGCGGCGGCAGCGGCGGGCGCGGCGTCAATCTTCGCCTGCGCGGGCGAGGCGGCGGCGGCAGGCTTGGCGTTATCGACGTCGGCTCGGACGATACGGCCATTCGGCCCCGATCCGGTGACCCCGGCAAGGTCGATGCCCTTCTCGCCCGCGATGCGGCGCGCGAGCGGGCTTGCCTTGACGCGGCCGCCCGCCGCCGGTGCCGACGTGCCGGCATCGGCCGGCTTGCCGTGATCCTCGGCCTGGGTCAGCGTCCGTTCGGCGGGCTTCGCCTCGCTGCCGGTCTTGTTGGGATCGGTCGGCTCGGGCCGCCCCTTGAACTGGTCGTCCTTCGGCTCGGGCGTCTCGCTCTTCGCGGCGGGAGCGGAGACGGCGGAGGCGTCCTCGCCCTCTTCGGCCAGGATCGCGATCGCGGTGCCGACCTTCACGTTGTCGGTGCCCTCGGCGATCAGGATCTTGGCGATCACACCCTCATCGACCGCTTCGAACTCCATCGTCGCCTTGTCGGTTTCGATTTCGGCCATGATGTCGCCGCTCTTCACCGTGTCGCCTTCCTTGACGAGCCACTTGGCGAGCGTGCCCTCTTCCATCGTCGGCGACAGCGCGGGCATCTTGATCTCGATCGACATGCAGGTCCTCTTGCCTGGGGAGCAGGCCCTCCCCTTCGCGCCCCGAGCGCGGGGGGTCAACCCTTGCGCGCGCCGCCCCCACGCATCACGTAACGTAAAAAGGGGCAAAAGCATGCGCATCTACCTCGTGGTCGTCGACGACAGTCCGGAAGCCGAGATCGCGCTGCGCTTCGCCGCACGGCGCGCGGTGAAGACCGGCGGCGGCGTCGAGATCCTGACGCTGATCCCGCCGCAGGAGTTCATCGCCTTCGGCGGCGTGCAGGCGACGATCGAGGACGAGGCGCGGCAACAGGCGGAGGCGCTGGTCGCCGCCGCGGCGGGTACGTTGATCGCCGAATCGGGCCTCCGACCCGCGATCACCGTCCGCGAGGGCGAAGGCCCCAGGATCATCCGCGAGATCATCGCCGCCAATCCCGACATCGCCGCACTGGTGCTCGGCGCGGCGCCGTCCGGCGCGCCGGGCAAGCTCGTCAGCCACTTCTCCGGTGCCGATGCGGGCGCGCTGCCCGTCCCGGTGATGATCATCCCCGGCTCGCTCACCCGCGAGGCGATCGACCGGCTCAGCTAGCCTCTTTGTGGGACATTTCAGGCTCTTGAAAACGATTGCGCTGGCGTGGGCAGAACTCGTATAACAAATAATGGCTTTCGAACGGCCCTCTTCGCTCTCCTATGCCGCGACGCTGGACTTGCTGACTCGCGCGCTCGCGACGCTCGATGCGCTCGACGAGGGCGTGGCCGCCGCGCATCTGTGCAGCGTGATCGATCTTGTCGCCGCGCGACTCGGTGACCACAGCCTGTCGCGCCACTGATCGTTCGCCTGCCGTCGGCCCGCCGCACGCGTAAACTCCCGTTCGATTTGCGAAATCGCCCGTCATCAGGGGCTTGAGCGAACGGACGCGACACGTCACGATCCGGGTCATGCTGCTCACCCTCCTCGCTGCCGCCGCGGTAACCGCCCCCGCTCCCGATCCCGTCCGCCTCAAGGCCAGCGTCACCGCACTCGTCGGTTTCGGTACGCGCCACACGTTGTCGTCCGCGACCGATCCCAAGCGCGGGATCGGTGCCGCCCGCACCTGGATGGCACGACAGTTCGAAGCGCTGTCGCGCGACTGCGGCGGCTGCATCACGGTCGAGCGGATCAGCCGCCGCTTCACCGGCCCGCGCGCGCCCGGCGGGGTCGAGGTCGAGGACGTCCTCGGCATCCAGCGCGGCCGCGACCCCAACCGCGTGGTCATCGTCGGCGGCCATATCGACAGCCGCGTCACCGACGTGATGGATGCGACCTCGGACGCGCCGGGAGCCAACGACGACGCCTCCGGCGTCGCGCTGGTGCTGGAGACCGCGCGACTGCTCTCCAAGCGTAAGTTCGATGCGACGATCGTCTATGTCGCCTTCTCCGCCGAGGAGCAGGGCCTGTGGGGCGCCGAGCTGCTCGCCGACACCGCCGCGCAGCGCGGGTGGCAGGTGAGCGCGATGCTCAACAACGACATCGTCGG
Organism: Sphingomonas sp.; assembly: GCA_046290715.1. GTDB lineage: Bacteria > Pseudomonadota > Alphaproteobacteria > Sphingomonadales > Sphingomonadaceae > Sphingomonas. The sequence continues at coordinate 8,316 of JBKBTU010000025.1, forward strand.
CAACGCGATCGGTCAGGGCGGCGTACGCGATGCCGACCGGGTCCGCGTCTTCTCCGAAGGCATCCGCGCGGTCGAGGACCTGCCCCAGCAGCAGCGCCGCCGCGGCGAAGGCGGCGAGGACGACGGCCCCAGCCGCGCGCTCGCCAAGACGATCGACACGATCGCCGACGCGATCCCCGGCGGCTTCGACGTGGTGATCGATCGCCGGCCCGATCGCTTCGGCCGCGGCGGCGATCACGAACCGTTTCTGAAGCGCGGCTATCCGGCGGTGCGCTTCTCGGTTGGAGCGGAGAATTGGGACGCGCAGCACCAGAACCTGCGCACCGAAAACGGCGTCGTCTACGGCGACACGATCGACCGTATGGATTTCGCCTATCTGGACAAGGTGACCGCGATCAACGCCGCCACCATCGCCCGCCTCGCCGCCGCGCCGGCCGCGCCGGCGAGCGTCGGGCTGGTCGGCGACCTGTCGCGCGACACGCAGGTCAGCTGGTCTGCGGTGCCAGGCGCCGCCGGCTATCGCATCCGCTGGCGCCCCAACGACACCGCGACCTGGGCCAAGTCGCAGGACGTCGCCGGCACCAGCGCGACGCTGCGGCAGGTGCCGGTGGACGACACCTTCTTCGCCGTCTCCGCCCTCGCCGCGGACGGCAGCGAGAGCCTTCCGACATTCGGGGGCCGCGCAGCGCGACGCTGAGCGGCACGGTCACTTGGGGCCCAACGGAAAAGTACGGGAACCGGCGCTCGCCTATTCCTTGTTGCCGAGCCATTCTTCCAGGCTGTCGGGGATGTCCTGCGGCCGCCCTGCCTTGGCGAATCCTTCGGTCAGCATCTTCGCGACGCGCAGGTCGCGCGCGCGGATCGAGGATTCGCCGATCACCACCGCGATCAGCCGCCGGCCGCCGCGCCTGGCGGACGCGGCGAGCGCGAAACCGGCCTCGGCGGTGTAGCCGGTCTTGATCCCGTCGGCGCCGGGATAGCTGCCGAGCAGGTGGTTGTGGTTCTGCACCCGTCGCCCGCCCCAGCTGAACGCCCGCGTGCCGAACAACGGATAGTGATCCGGGTGCTCGCGCAGCAGCGCCAGCGACAACCGCGCCATGTCCTGTGCGGTGGTCAGGTTCGCGCCCGGCAGCCCGGTGGCGTTGGTGAACGACGTGTCCTCCATCCCCAGGGCCCGCGCCTTGGCGGTCATCATCCGGGCGAAGCGGTCTTCGGTGCCACCCACCGTCTCCGCCAACGCCACCGCGATGTCGTTAGCCGAGATCACAGCCACCGCCCGCATCGCCTGATCGACCGTCATGCGCGTTGCCGGCGTCACACCGACCCGCGAGGGCTTCTGGCTCGCCGCATAGCGCGAGATGCGCAACGCATCGCCCGGTCGCAATTGCCCCGCCTCGAGCGCGTCGAAGACGAGGAACAGCGTCATCATCTTGGTCAGCGATGCCGGCCGCCGGACGATGCCGGCGTTTTCGGCGTAGAGGATGCTGCCGTCACGCGCGTCCATCAAGAGCGCGGATACCGGCCTGGCGACCGCCGCTGCCGGGCCTGCACCGAGCGTACCGGACAGCAGCAGCGCGCCGCACCACGCCGCCAGCGAGCGCCGCGTCGGATCGGTCATCGAACGTCCCGTGCGTGTGTTATTGCGGCGCCTGCTCGTTGTCCGCCAGGGGCGCATCGCGCGTCACGCGCGCGGTCATCCCCGTCGCCTCGGCATCGTCGAGCATCTGCGCGTCGGGCGCGACCTTCTCCGGCGGCGGCGCTTCGGCGACGGCGTTCGTGTCGACCGGTGCGGGCGCAGCGCTCGGCTCGGCGCTCGGCGCCGCCTCAGGAGTCGATGTTTCGACCGGCGCGGCGTCGACCATATTGGTCTCCTCCGCGGGTTCGGGCTCGGGGCGCGAGCAGCCCGCGAGCAGCAGCGCCGCCGCAGCCATGCCTGCGGCCGTCATCGTCGTCATCCGCCTCTGCATCGTCATTCCCTTCATCGCGCCGCCACCATCTGCCGGGCCGAGCGCGCCTCGATCTTCGCGGCGAGCGCCGCATCCCACCCGTACGGATCGTCGCGGAAGTTCATCTGCCCGTTGCCGCTCGCAAACGCGGTCCAATAGAGCAGGAACACCGAGACCGGCTGCGGCAGCCGCGCGCGCACCGTATCACCCTTGTCCACCGCCGCCGCGATCGCCTCGGGCGACCAGGCGGGGTCGGCCTTGAGCAGCAGCTCGGCGAGGTCGGCCGGCTTTTCGAGGCGCACGCACCCGTGGCTCGCCAGGCGGCTGAAGCTTGCGAACTTCGCCCGCGACGGCGTGTCGTGCAGGTAGACTGCGAACGCATTGTCGAAATCGAACTTGAACCGGCCGAGCGCGCTCTGGTCGCCCGCCTTCTGCTGCAAGCGGGTCCCGTCGATCACGCGAAAGCCGTTGCGCCGGAAATAGCCCGGGCTCTTCTTTTCCTTCGGCCACAATTCCTTGGTGGCGATCGAGGTCGGCACGTTCCACGGCGGGTTGATGACGATGCTGTGGATCGTCGACGACAGCATCGGCGTCTCGTCGCCCGGCCGCCCGGTCACCGCGCGCATCGACATCACCGGCTGGTCGCCGTCGAAGACGGTCAGCACCGCCGCGGCGATGTTCACCTGGATGCGGTCCTTGGGCAGCTCCTGCGGCAGCCAGCGCCAGCGCTCCATGTTCGCCATGATCTGGCGGACGCGTGCGGTCGCGGGCACGTTCAGCGCGGCCAGCGTCTGCCCCGCCACCGTGCCGGTGGGGTTCAGGCCATAGCGGCGCTGCGCGCGCCGCACCGCCTCGACCAGCCCGGCATCGTAGGTGGCGCCGCCGGTTGCGACGTCCTTGTCCTCCACCGCGAGGCGCTGGCGCAGCGCGATCACCCGCGCCCCGCTCGCACCCATGCCGAGGTCCGGCCCCGCCGCCAGCGTCGGCCAGCCGCCGTCCGCGGCGATCGCGCGATAGCGTTCCAGCCCCGCCTTCAACCCGTCATAGCCGGCGTAAGGCGGCGGCAGCGCGGCGAACCACGCCGCGATCCGGTCGCGCCGCACCGCGTCCGCGAAGCCGGGCAGCGGATCGAATACCGGCGGCCGCAGCCCCCAGTCGCGCTGGAAGTCGTCCTCCGCCAGCCGCCCGGCGTGCACCGCACGCGCATGATCGAGCGCCTCGCGCACCAGCCGGTCGCGCGCATCGGCGGTCATCGGTTTCGGAACGCTGAGCGCCAGCCCCTGCGCCAGCGTGTCCTTGCCGAGCAATGCGGCCAGCTGCGTCGCCTGCGCGTCGCTGATCTGCGGCAGCGCCACCGTCGGCATCGCCACCGGTGGCGTCAGCGGCTGCACCGTCGGAACGGGTGCAGGCGCCGGCGCGACCTGCGCCTGCGCCGCCGTGGCGGCGAGCATCGCCGTCATCGCCACCATCGCCGTCGTCCGCTTCATCTTAGTCCCCTGAGGCATCGCTCGCCCGTTCGCACCGTAAACCTCGCTCTAGGCTGAACGGGCCGCCGATGACACTGGCGCGATGAGGATTTTTCCACTTCTCACACCGTCATCCCGGCGCACGCCGGGATCCATGGACAGCGCGCCACCGGCGTCGGCGCGAAACAGTCGCCGCCCGCCTCCATGGATCCCGGCGTTCGCCGGGATGACGATCGCAGGAATTAATAGCCCGCGTAGTCGCTGAACTTGGTGATCGTCGGGTCGAATTTCAGCACCACCTTGCCGGTCGCGCCGTGACGCTGCTTGGCGACGATCATCTCGGCGAGGCCATAGACGCGCTCCATCTCGCTCGCCCACTTGGCGTGATCCTCGAATACCTTGGCATCGTCGCCCTCCATCGGCCGCTTGGGCTCGCGCTGGGCGATGTAATAATCCTCGCGGAACACGAACCAGACCATGTCCGCGTCCTGCTCGATCGAGCCCGATTCACGCAGGTCGGACAGCATCGGGCGCTTGTCCTCACGGCTTTCCACCGCACGGCTGAGCTGCGAGAGCGCCAGCACCGGCACGTTCATGTCCTTGGCCAGAGTCTTCAACCCGCGCGAGATTTCCGAAATCTCCTGCACCCGGTTCTCCTTGCCGCCCTTGCCGCCGCTGGTCAGCAGCTGGAGGTAGTCGACGACCACCAGGCCGATCTGGTTGTTGTGCCGTCGCTGCAAGCGCCGCACGCGCGTGTGCAGCGCGCTGATGCTGAGGCCGCCGGTATCGTCGATGAACAAGGGCAGCGTCTCGAGCTCCGCCGCCGCCGCGGCGAGCTGCGCGAACTCCGCCTTGCTGATCTTGCCCATGCGCAGCGACTCGGAGCTGATCTGCGACTGTTCGGCGAGGATACGCGTCGCGAGCTGATCCGCGCTCATTTCCAGGCTGAAGAAGACGACCTTCGCGCCAACCGATTCGCTCGGCGGAATGCCGTCGGCCATGTCGCGCATCCAGCGCCGCGCGGCATTGAACGCGATATTGGTGGCGAGCGAGGTCTTGCCCATGCCGGGACGGCCGGCGAGGATCATGAGATCGCTGTGATGCATGCCGCCGATCTTGGCGTTGACGCTGTCGAGCCCGGTGGTCACGCCCGACAGGTTGCCGCCCGAATTGAGCGCGCGCTCGGCCATCTTCACCGCCATGGTGGTGGCCTGGGCGAAGGTCTTGGTCGAATTCTCGATCACGCCGTCGCCGGCGACCTTATAGAGTTCCTCCTCCGCCGCCTCGATCTGCGCGCGGGGATTGACCTCCTCGGACGTGTCCATCGCCCGCTCGACGAGCGTGCGGCCGACGCTGACCAGCGCGCGCAACATGGCGAGGTCGTAGATCTGCGTCGCGAACTGGCGCGCGCCGATCAGACCCGCGCCGGACCCGGTCAGGCTGGCGAGATAGGCCGGCCCGCCCAGCTCGCGCATCCCCTCGTCCGCCTCGAACATCGGCCGCAGCGTCACCGGCGTCGCCAACATGTCGTTGACGCGCAGCGTCTTTATCGCGGCGAAGATGCGGCCGTGCACCGGCTCGTAGAAATGCGCGGGCTCCAGCCGATCGATCAGGTCGTCGGCCAGCCGGTTGTCGATCATCATCGCGCCGAGCATCGCGGCCTCAGCCTCGACGTTGCGGGGCAGCTGGAGCGGTTCGGCGGGTGCCGCCGGAATCGGGAATGCGAGTGTGGCCATGGCATCGCTTGTAATCCGAAACGCGCCTGCGCGTCACGGCCCGCGTCACCGTTTGTCGGATCGGTTCAACCCGACTATCGGAGCGTATGGCCGATCCACGGATCATCGACGTCCACCTCGACGAGCACAGCATCGGCTGGCGCTCGGCCGACGTCGAGCAGGAGCGGCGGATCGCGATCTTCGACCTGCTCGAGGGCAATCATTTCGCCCCCCAGCGCGTCCATCCCGACGGTTACGCCGGCCCGTACCGCATCAAGCTCGAATCGGCAGAGGGACGGCTCGGCATCCACATTCACCGCGAGGACGACAGCCACCTCGAGACGCTGGTGCTCGCGCTTGGCCGCTTCCGCCGCGCAATCAAAGATTATTTTGCGATTTGCGATAGTTACTATCAGGCGATACGGGCCTCCACCCCGCAACAGATCGAGACCGTCGACATGGCCCGCCGCGCCATCCACAATGATGCCGCCCAGCTTCTGAAAGACCGCCTGGAGGGCAAGATCGACGTCGATTTCGACACGGCGCGCCGACTGTTCACGCTGATCTGCGTACTGCACCTGCGCGGCTGATGGCATACGGCCTCATCAAGGCAGCGGGCGTGCTCGTCGCGGCCGGCGCACTCAGCATCGGCGGCTGGAGCGTCGCGACGCATTGGGCGCCAAAGGCGAGCCAATATCCGCTGCAGGGCCTCGACCTCGGCGAGAACCCGGGCGAGGTCGAATGGGGTACCGTGCGCGCGCGCGGCGCGGACTTCGCCTATCTCGTCGCGACCTCGGGTGCCGACCGACGCGCGGCGACGTTCGAGGCGAACTGGGCCGCCGTCCCCGACGCCGGCCTGCGCCGCGGTGCGGTGCACCTCTTCTCGCTGTGTCAGCTCGCCGCCGACCAAGCCAATGCCTTCAACGCCTTCGTGCCCCGCACTGACGATGCGCTGCCGGCCGCGGTCGACGTCGGCTATCGCGACGATTGCACCGCCCGGCCCGATCGCGCCGTATTGGTCGGCGAGCTCAAGACCTTCGTCCATATGGTCGAGATGCACACCCGCAAGCCGGTGCTGCTGCGCCTCAGCAAGGCGGTGGAGCGCGACTATCAGCTGTCCGCCGCGATCGACCGCCCGGTGTGGGCGATCGCCAACCTCTTTCCTCCCGCCTATGCCGCACGGCCCTGGCGGATGTGGCGTGCGAGCGACATCCGCCGGATCGACGGCATAGACGGCCCCGTCAACTGGGACGTCGTCGCACCATGAGCCAGGAAGCCGCCCGCCTGATCGCCGCCGCCCGCGAGGCCGCGACCCGCGCCCACGCGCCCTATTCACGCTTCGCGGTCGGCGCCGCCTTGCTGATGAGCGACGGCAGCCTCGTCACCGGCGCCAATGTCGAGAATGCGAGCTATGGCCTGTCGCTCTGCGCCGAGACGGTGGCGATCGCCACCGCGAGCGCCGCGGGCCGCCTGCGCGAGGTCGTCGCGGTGGGCGTCATCGGCGGCGCGATGGACGCCGATGGCCGCGCCACCGGAACCGTCCCGGTCAGTCCCTGCGGCCGCTGCCGCCAGGTCCTCAACGAAGCCGCGCAACTGGGCGGCCGCGATCTCGCCGTCCATTGCGGCGCGGCGGAGGGGGATGCGATTGCCAGCTACCGCCTGTCGGAACTACTGCCGCATGCCTTCGGGCCGGCCGACCTCGGCATGACCTGACCGGTCGTTCCGGCGGCAGCCGATACCGTCGTGCATGGAGCCGCGCCGGGCAGACAGACGGCGTCGCATAGGCTAGGCAGGCGCATGGACCCGGCGGATCGCGTCATCCTCGTCACCGGTGCGGCATCGGGCATCGGTCTCGCCACGGCGGTTCGGCTCGCACCGACCTGTAGCCGCCTGGTCCTGGTCGACCGCGATGTCGCGGCCCTCTCGCGGGTCGATCTGCCCTGTCCGCTCGATCGTCTGTCGGGTGACGTCGCGGACGAAGCGTTCTGGCGGTCCGCCGCGCCGCGACTCGCCGGGCTGACCGCTGCCGTGATCAACGCCGGCGTGGTCGGGGCCGAAAGGGTCGACGCCATGTCGTTCGCCGAGTGGAGGCACATCATGGCCAGCAATCTCGATGGCGCCTTCCTGACGCTGCGCGCCGCGGTGCGGGCGATATCCGGCGCGGGGGCGATCGTCGCCGTTGCCTCGGCGACGGCCTTGGCGGCGCAGGCGCGCACGAGCGCCTATGCGGCGTCCAAGGCGGCGGTCATCCAGCTCGTCAGGGTAGCGGCGCAGGAGAATGCCGCGCGTGGACTGCGCATCAACGCGATCGCGCCCGGAGCCGTCGACACCCCGTTATGGGACGGTCTGCCGGCCTTCTCGGACCGCGCCTCTGCTGTCGGCCGCTCCGCCGCGATGGCGGAACGCGCCGCCGTTTCAACGCCGCTGGCCAGGTTCGCCGCTGCCAGCGAGGTGGCCGAACAGATCGCCTTTCTGCTGTCCGACGCGGCTGCGTTCATGACGGGGAGCGTCATGACGTGCGACGGCGGCTATTCCCTGTGACCGCTCCGACGACGGCGCGACGCTGACCGCGACGGTCCCGCGATCGCTCTCCCATGCACGACAATGCCGCCCTGCGGGAGTTCGTGCAGGGCGGCATCGCCTCGGCCCTCCTGGGGCCGCCCCCCGAGCAAAGGGGTTAGGAAACGCTAAGTCTTAGCGGCAGGCGCACTTCGGCGCGGGACGCCAGACGCGCTTGGTCTTGGTGCGCACCGCGGGCTTGCGGACGTAGGTGACCGCATCCTCGTAGATTTCGGTGGTGGTCGTCGTCACCACCGGCGCGGTCTGCACGACCACCGTCGTCGTCGAGGCGCCGGGATAGTAATAGCCGCCGCGATAATAGCCGCCCGCGCCGCTGGTCGTCGTCACCGTCGTCGTGCCGTCCGCCGAACGCCAGGCGGGATTGCCCGGCGCGTAGCCGACCGGCGGCGGCGGGGGCGGCGGCGCGACATCGGGTGCGACCGGCACGTCATAGCCGCGATCGTAGCCGCCGCGATACGCGGGCGGCGGCGGTGGTGCACGACGATCCTCCGCCTTGTCGATCGCATAGCCGGCGGCGGCACCGACCCCGGCGCCGATCAGCGTGCCGCCGAGGCGGTTGCCGCGTCCGGCGATGACGTTGCCGGCGACGCCGCCGACTACCGCCCCCGCCACCGCGCCGCCGACGCCGTTGTCGCGGCGGCCGTAGCGCGCATCATAGCCGCGATCGTCATAGCCACGATCGTCATAGCCGCTGTCGGCATAGACGCGGTCGTCGCTGGCATAATAGCCGTCGTCGTAGCGATCCCAGTCGATCCCGCCGCGGGTGTCGTAGACAGACCCACGCCCATCGACGAGCACCGCGTCGTCGTAATAGCGGACCCAATTGTAGCCGTAGGACGGCTGCGTCAGGCCGTAGGCCTGCCAGTCGCTGATGTAGAAGCGCGGCGCGACCCAATAGCTCGGCAGCGCATAGCCGCGGTACGGCCGGCGATAGGCGGCCCAGCCGCCCGGCGCGTTCGCTCCGCCCCACCAGCGGCCGCCGACCTTGCTGCCCCAGCGGGGCTGGCCCGGACGGACGATCGGCGGCCGGCCGCCATGGCCGTTCCACACCTGCGGCGGCGGCGGCAGCTGCGCGGGCACGCCGGGCTGCAGATGCTGCTGCGGGGCATGCCAGCCGGTCCCCTGCCACCCGCCGCCGCGGCGCTGCATGACGGGAGCGGGCGCCATGCCCTGCGCCGGCGCACCGAAGCTCGCGCCCGGGCCGTGCGCGACGACGCGCTGCTGCGCATCGGCCCCGGCGCCCGTCACCAGCGCCAGTCCGGCCGTCGCGATCAACAGTGTACGCATCGTCTTCTCCCTGTTGCCGGCGCCCGCCCCCACGCGTCGACGGTTAACGGAATATTGACGAAGCCTGTACCACCGCCCGCCCGGACTCGCCAGAGCGCCCCCGCGCCTCGCTTTGTCCCGTTTCGGATCAGGCGCTTGCTTATCCCAGCCGGTTCGCGAGCAGCGCCGCCAGCGCCTCGCAGCCTGCCGCATCCTCGATATCGAACCGGGCCGCCTCCGGGCTGTCGAGGTCGAGCACCGCGATCACCGCGCCGTCGCGAACGATCGGCACGACCAGTTCCGACCGGCTCGCCGCGTCGCACGCGATATGCCCGGGGAAGGCATGGACGTCCTCGACCCGCTGCGTCGTCGCGGTCGCCGCGGCGGTGCCGCACACACCCTTGCCCCAGGCGATGCGGATGCACGCTGCCTTGCCCTGGAAGGGTCCGAGCACCAGCTCGCCCGCCACGGTGCGATAGAAACCCGCCCAATTGAGGTCGGGCAGATACTGCCAGATCAGCGCGGCGGCATTGGCCATGTTGGCGATGCCATCGGGCTCGTCGGCGGTCAGCGCATCGAGCGCGGCAAGCAGATCGCGGTAGAGTTCGGCCTTCGAGCCGGCGGCGATATCGAACTGGTACATAAGGCGCCATGTAGGCCCGGACGGTCGGCGCGTCACGGGGCCTCATCGCAAGGAATGGTCAACGCGGGAGGAACCGACGCACCACGCAAAGGCCTCCATTGTGCGGGGACCCTAGGAGCCGCCGCGTATCCCGTGTTCCGGCGCACGCCCGAACACGGAGCCAAGCAGATCACCGGCGTTGATTTATGTGATCCTGGGCTCCTGCCTTCGCAGGAGCGCACCTGGGGCGTTCCGTGATGGCCTGCCGAATCCGATATACCGCCCTTCGTCATCGCCGACGTTGGCTAGCGCACCGTAGCCGGAGACAGCGCCCTTCGCCCCTAATCCACCCGCACCCGCCCCCGCCCCGCCTTCACCGCGCTGCGGCCCTTCTTGGCGTCGACGCGCTTGGCCTTGGCGGAGCGGCTGGGCTTGGTCGGGCGGCGAGTCTTGGGGACGATCGTCGCCTCCTGGATCAGCGCCACCAGCCGCTCGCGCACGTCGCGGCGGTTCATCTCCTGCGATCGCGCGCCTTCGCCGCGCAGCGTCAGCACGCCCTCCTTGCTCAGCCGCGAACCCGCCAGCACGCTCAGCCGCCGCTTCACCGCATCGGGCAGGTTCGGCGATCCCCAGACGTCGAACCGCAGCATCACCGCGCTGTCGGTGGTGTTGACGTGCTGGCCCCCCGGCCCGG
>JBKBTU010000259.1:0-3487 GCA_046290715.1 Sphingomonas sp.
GGCGAGACGGACGCGGAGGCGGGCATGGCGGCGATGAGCGAACGCTTCCGCGAGAAGGGGAGCGAGGTGTACCTGCCGGCGGGGGAATAATCCTGCCGCCGCGCCAGCGGAGTCGCGCCGTTTCGGAGCGATCTCCGCTGGTCGCCGCTCGCGCACTCGGCCACCGTAGCTGTGATGACGAGCGGCGTATCGATGAACGGTGTCAGGTGGCGGGATGCGGCGATCCTCGCGGTGGCGGTGATCGTCGTGCAGGCAGGCGTCTATGCCGGTGTGGCATGGATGATCCCCGACACCGCGGCGCGCGGCCAGTTCGGCGACGCGTTCGGCGTGACCAACGCGCTGTTTTCGGGTCTCGCCGTCGCGGGGCTGATCTGCACGTTGATCCTGCAGCAGGTCCAGATGCGCGCGCAGCGCGCCGAATCCGGTAGCATCCGGATCGAGGCCGCGGCGACGCTCGCCATCCAGCAGCGCTCGACGCACCTCAACGCGCTGACCTTCCTGATGGGATATTATGATGACCGGCTCGCGCGTCTGGCGGGCCGGAACGCGGCCGGCCCGGCCGGTGCCGAGCTGCTCCGGGAACGCGATGCATACGCGGCGCGGCGGGCGGAGCTGGAACGCATCATCGCGGACCTACACGGCGTCGTCGTGTCCGGCTTGGGAGACCAGCATGTACGGTAACGTCCTCACCAACCGACAGATCAGCCGCCTTCACAGCGAACGGTTGTTGCAGATCAGGCCGTTCTCGCCCGATGCGCTCAAGGAAGCGGCCTATACGCTCAACCCCGGCCGCATCCTGCGCATCAACCGTGCCGGTCGCTGGAGCGTCGTGCATTCTTTGCTGGAAGACGGGTCGACGTTCGAATTGGCGCCCCACGAATATGTCATCGTCGAGCCGTCGCAGAGCGTCATGATCACAGTCGAGGGCATCATCGGCGCCTTCATCCAGACGTCGACCAACGTCGAAGAGGGGCTGCTGGTCGTCGCCGGCCAGATCGACAGCAAATACGGGACGCGCGGCGAGGCGTTGCGGTTCGGCGTCAAGAATCTGTTCGACCGGTCGAACACGATCTCGCTGCAAACGCGCCTCGTCCATCTCCAGCTCATCGATCTGCGCGGCAGTACATCCGATCCGGTGACGTTGACGCGCCAGCAGGAGCGGGTCTGGGACGCCCGGCGCGACAAGAAGCATGAGCGCGACGACTCGGACGGTCCGTTACCGCCGGAGGCGTGATGGCCATCAAGGCTCATCGATAACGGTAGCGGCAGCTCAGTACCTCGATCGCCTGCGCCTCACCGGACCCGCGCACGCGATACACCAGTCGGTGTTCCCCGGTAATGCGACGAGACCACCAGCCGCTCAGGTTCCTACGTAAAGGCTCCGGCTTGCCGGTACCGCGAAACGGATCGCGGCGGCATTCCTCGATCAGGCCATTGAGCTTCTCGAGCACGCGCATGTCTTCGCGCTGCCATGCGAGATATTCGGTCCACGCCTCGGGGTCGAAGACGACCTTCACGGACGGATCAGCTCGTGCTCCTCACCTTCGCCGGCCTCGAATCGCGCGATACCGTCGAGCAACCGCTTGGCGTTCGCCGGAGACGACATCAGGTGCAGCGTCTCTTCCATTCCCGCCCATTCGTCGGCGGAAATCATCACGACATTCTCGCCACGCTGACGCGTGATGAGCACCGGAGCCCGGTCGGTCACGGCCTTGTCCATGACCTTCTTCAGGTTTTCCCGCGCTTCGGAATAGGTGACGGACTGCATGGCAAGAAGATGGACAACAACTTGTCCAATGTCAACGTCGTCGCTATCCCGCCCCCATGCAGATCCTCCCCTACACCGACGCCCTCTCGCCCCACTTCGCGCAGATCAACGCCGCCTGGATCGAGGACATGTTCGTGCTCGAGGATCACGACCGCCACGTCCTCGCCCACCCGCGCGCGGTGATCGTTGACAAGGGCGGCGTCATCCTCTTCGCCGCGACGCCGGCGGGGGAGGTCGTCGGCACCGGTGCGCTGATGCCGACCGAGCCGGGCGCGGTCGAGCTGACCAAGATGGGCGTGCTCGCCGCCGCGCGCGGCACGGGGGCAGGGGCGGCGCTGCTCTCCGCGCTGATCGCCGCGGCGCAGGGCATGCCCGGCATCGACACGCTCTACCTGCTCACCAGCCGCAAGTGCGCCGCCGCGATCCACCTCTACGAACGCGCGGGCTTCGTCCACGACGCCGATATCATGGCACGCTTCGGCCATGCCTATGCGCGCTGCGACGTCGCGATGCGCTATCCGCTGGAGCGCGGCGCCGGCTGAGCGGCTCCGACCGGGTGATGGATGCCCGTGCGCCACACCCGCGCCGAAATCCGCACCTGTCGCCGTGCGGACACCTGTCAATGTTGGATCGATCGTGCCTGATAGCGGGGCATGACCCATGCACGCCGCCGCGGCGCCCGACGCGCCTCCGCCCGCTCCGCCGAAGCGCTCGATCCGCCGCCATACACCGGCGGCGATAATTTCGACCCCGCGGTGCTGCGCCACCGCCACGACGGCTGGACGCCCGACCGGCAGACCGGCTTCATCGACGCGCTCGCCGAGAGCGGCTGCGTCCGCGAAGCGTGCAAGGCGGTCGGGATCAGCACCGCCGCCGCCTACGCCCTGCGCCGCCGCGTCGAGGCGCAGAGCTTCCGCCTCGCCTGGGACCTGGCGCTCGACCATGCGATCCAGCGGCTCGCCGATGCCGCCTTCTCGCGCGCGATCCACGGCGTCGCGCAGCCGGTCTTCTATCAGGGCGAGCAGATCGGCGAGCGCCGCCGCTACGACGAGCGGTTGACGATGTTCCTGCTGCGCTACCGCGATCCGGTCCGCTACGGCGCGTGGCTCGACCAGTGCCGCGCCGAACGCGCACCGGATGCCGCGGCGATCGAACTCGCCAAGATGACCGGCGCGGTCGAGGCGGATGCCTATGCCCGCGACGCCGGCGATCCGCCGCCGCGCTGGCAGCACCGCTACCAGCCCGCGCGCTTCGTCGGCGAGGCGGAACAGGCGGCACGCGAGGAGCGCGCCGAGGCGATGCGCGAGGCGCAGGAGGAGCGGCGCGAGCGGGAACGCTGGGATGCGCAAATCGATGCCGAGGACGCCGCCTATGCCGCTGCCGCTGCCGCTGCCGCCGGCACCGCCGATGCGGATGACGCGGCGGACGGGCCGGAGGACGATTCCGGCGCCGACGTAGCGTCAACTTCGTCAACTTCCGCGCGTGGCGATGGCCCGCGCGGGGCGCCGTTCAGGCCTCCGGCAGCGCCCAATCCACCGGCGCCACGCCATGATGCGCCAGAAAGGCGTTGGTCCGGCTGAACGGCCGGCTGCCGAACCAGCCTTTATAGGCAGACAGCGGCGAGGGATGCGGCGCGGCGAGCACCAGATGCGCGCCGCCCTGCTCGATGCTGCGCACGAACCCGGCCTTGGCCTGGGCATGCGCGCCCCACAGCAGGAA
>JBKBTU010000260.1:0-3484 GCA_046290715.1 Sphingomonas sp.
GGCGTCTGCTGCGCGATCTGCGCGCTGCTGTTGTCGCCGAACACATTGTCGCTCGCGAGCGTGATCCGCGCGAAGTTGGTCGCGCTGGAGCGGTAGGTCGCCGTGTCGGCATAGACGCTGTTGCACACCGCCGCGGGCAGCGCGAGTTGGGAGACGAGGCTGGCGTAGCGGCCGCTGGTCGCCGTCGACAGGCTCGAGAATACCTCGAAATGGATGTGCGGCCAGCGTCCCGAATAGCAACCGGGTACGATCAGCGTGAAGGTCACCTGGCCGTTGGCGTCGGTCACCTGGATGCCGCGCAGGTAGCTTTCGGCCGCGGCGGTGTAGAGCGAGTAATTGCCCGACCGGTCGCAGCACCAGATGTAGACCGCGTAGCCCGCGAGCGGCGCACAGGTCGCGTTGACGTTGACGACCGTCAGGGTGAGGGTGAGCGTGACTCCGGTCGCGACCGTATTGGAGGCGAGGAAACTCGAGCGGATGTCGCTGCGGACGATGCCGCTCGCGGTCAATGCGTTGCTGGTCGATCCCGACGAGGTGTTGGTGCCGTCCGCCGGATAGGGGCCGTTGGTCTCGGTAGGGTCGGCGATACAGCCTGTGGTGGCGGTCGCAGTCGGAGTCGGGGTCGCCGTTGCGGTCGCCGTCGGCGTCGGCGTCGGCGTGGCGGTGCCGCTTACCACGGCGACCGCGCCCGTATCCGATCCGCTGCCGCCGCAGCCGGCGACGAGCGCGGCGGTGCCGGCCCCGGCGAACCATTGCAGCGCGCGGCGGCGGGCGACCTGCGCCTCGAGCAGCGGCAGGTCGTCGGCCAGGCGGTGGCCGTGCGGCGGGGATCGGTCGTGATGGTGGGGTGAGGTCATGCATGTATCTCCCGGAAACAGCGCCCGACCTTCGGCGGACCGCGTTGCCGGGATATGTCCCGCAGTGGCTGTCATGTTGCAGCGGCATTGCCGCCGCGGCCTATCAGCGATCCAGCTTCGGCTTCTGCCAGTGTGGCGCTCCCGGTCTCGTCATCGCGGATCAAGTCCGGGGTGACGGTTGAAACCTTGGGTAGCGGGACGCCGGCCGGTTCTACTCCGCCGCGAAGCCGCGCAGGCCATGCAGATACTGCATGCGTACGGTCACGGGCGTGACGCCGCCGCCCGCGTCGATCGTCGCCTGGGCGAGTTGCGGACGCGACCGGCCGATCGGCCGGTCCGCCGCGAAGCCCGCACCATCGCTCCAGAACGAGAATTTGTCCTTGCCCGTGCGATTGTGCCGGACGAGCAGCGCGTATCGCCCCGCGCGCGGCACACGGATGCAGGTCGCCACCGGGCCGGTCGCGGGTAGTGCGAACCGCACGCGGCGGAACGTCTTGCCTTCCTCGGTCAAGCTGGTGTCGTCGCGCAGGAAATCGCCGTCGGTGGCCGGATACAGTTCCACCCACACCTGTCCGCGCCGGTCCTTCAGGCCCTGCAGTTCGATCGCCACCGCCGGACCGTGGCCCGTGCGGCAGGCCGCCGCGTCATCGCCGAGCGCCTGTGCGGCGGCGGGTGTGGTGAGCGTCAGGAGGGCAAGGGCGAATAGGCGGGCGGTCGGGCGGGCGATCATGCTGCAAAGACGATGCGACACCGTGCGATCCGCAGCGATCCTATCGGCGCAGCGGCAGATCGCGGCGCAGATAGACGAGCAGATGCGCATCCTCGCGCGGCGCGGAGAGGACGCGGCGATAATCGCGGGCGAGGGCCGCCGCCATCATTGGTTCCGTTTCGGGATTCCACGGCGCCATCGGCTCGTCCATCGTCACGATCACCGGCGGCCGCCCGGCGAGGATGCGCCGAACCTCAGCGACCTCGTCGGCGCCGGACGCGCCGCGCTCCGGCTCGTAGGCAAGCGTCGAAGGAAAGGCATAGGCCGTCGGAATGCACGCCTCGGCGAGGTGGTAGAGGATCGCGTCGCCCGCAAAGACATAGGGACAACCGCCCCGGTCGTTCGCCGCCATGACGCCCGCGACGGCGCGCGCCGAGGCGGCGTCGGTCGGGACCAGAAGCACCCGCGCGACGAAGAGGATGAGGCCATAGCCGATCAGCGCCAGCAGATAGACGCGGCGACGGCCGAGCATCGTTCCGGCGATCATCGCCAGCGGCAGCAGCAGCGGCAGCGCGTAGTGATCGAAGAAGGCGCCGATCATCGCAAAGGCGACGAGCGCGGCGGCGAGCCAGCCGAAGACGATCCAAAGCTCCTGCGAGCGCGGCCGCGCGCGCCATGCCGCGACTGCGGCGACGATGAACGGCAGCAACTGCGCGCTCGTCCCGGCGAGGCGTCCGGCGATCTTGGCGGCGGGATAGCCTTTGCGCAAAGCGACCGATGCGAAGTTCGAGAACCAGAAGGCCTGGAATATGGCGGGTCCGCGCAGCCAATAGGCGAGGATGATGGCGGCGGTCGGCAGGACGCCCAGCGCCGCCCAGACCGACGCCGCGACCGCGATCGTGCCGAAACCTGCACCCGCGCGGCGCAGGTAGACGCAATGGACGAGACCGAAGAAGGCGCCTTCGACGACGGGCGTGTATTTGGTCTGGATCGCGAGGCCGGCGAGCAGGCAGGCGAGAGCGCCATTGGCGACGATCGCGTGCCGCCGTCGCGCGGCGGCGAGCGTCGGCAGGCGCAACGTCAGCACTGCGGAGGCGGCCGTGAACAGGTTGTAGAAGACCGGCGACTGGCCGCCGCGGCCGCTGAGCAGCGACAGCCACAGCACATAGGCCGCGCCGGCGACGAGCGCGCCCGTCTGCGTCGCGCCGAGGCGTTGGCTGCCGCGCGCGATCAGCCAGGCCGTCGCCGCGGCGCACCCCGTCGCGACGAGCTGATAGGCGAGGATGCCGTCACCCGGCAGCAGCCGGATCGCCGCGAAGATCAGGAACAGGCCGGCGGGCTTGCGATCCCACAGGTCGACATAAGGCAGCGCGCCGTGGAGCATGCGGTCGCCGACGAGAAGGTAATATTGCTCGTCGACGTGGATGATCGGATTGCCGAAATCGCGGCAGCGGATGGCGATGCTCCAGGCGAGCAGCAGCAGCAACGGCCATGGTCCTTGCAGGTATGATCGGGCGCGCGCCCCGCCGATGGTCGATCCGCTCGTCATGCCGCCCCATAGGTCGGCGAGCGGCGCGGGTCATGGCTGAATCTTTTTCAACGATCCGGTGAGGTTTCGCTCCCGCCGCATCGTCTTGGCCATGAGCATCGAAGCGCCGGACGCGCGATCGACGCGGCCGCCGGGGAGGGTGGCCGGACGGTCGTCGGATCCGGAGCGGTCGGGGCGACAGTCTGCGGGGGCATCATGTATCTCATCACCGACCACGATCGTCTCTCGCGCAGCGCTGCCGGATCGTCGATCGCGGCGCGCCGGCTCGATCGCCGGCCGACGCCGCTGTGGACGGTGCTCATCCCCTTCTTCAACGAACGCGACTATCTCGCCCAGACGATCGCGAGTTTGGCGGCGCAGGACGTCCCG
>JBKBTU010000261.1:0-3483 GCA_046290715.1 Sphingomonas sp.
GGCGGCGTCAGCCGCGAGATCCGCGTCATCCTCGATCCGCTGCGCCTGCAGAGCCAGGGGCTGACCGCGAGCCAGGTCAACGCGCAGCTCCGCCAGATCAACCTCAACGCCGCCGGCGGCCGCGCCGAGATCGCCGGATCCGAGCAATCGGTGCGCGTGCTCGGCAACGCCAAGAACGCCAACGAGCTGGCGCAGACGCAGATCAACGTCGGGGGCGGCCGCACCATCCGCCTGGGCGACATCGCGACCGTGCGCGACCTCTACGCCGAGCAGCGCAGCCGCGCCGCGGTCGACGGGCGTCAGGCGATCAGCTTCGACTTCCAGCGCGCCAAGGGCGCGTCCGACGTCAGCGTCTTCAACGAGGCGGTCAAGAAGCTTCAGGCGCTCGAGAAGCGCAACCCGGGCGTCCACTTCATCCTGCGCTCGAACAGCGTCAAATATACCGAGATCCAGTACGAATCCGCGATCCACGCAATGATCGAGGGCGCGGTGCTCGCCGTGCTCGTCGTGTTCCTGTTCCTGCGCGACTGGCGTGCCACCGCGATCTCGGCGCTCGCCATTCCGCTGTCGGCGATCCCGACCTTCTGGTTCATGGAGCTGCTCGGCTTCAACCTCAACCAGATGACGCTGCTCGGCCTCAGCCTGGTGGCGGGCGTGCTCGTCGACGACGCGATCGTCGAGATCGAGAACATCGTTCGCCACATGCGGATGGGCAAATCGGCCTATCAGGCCTCGATCGACGCGGCCGACGAGATCGGCCTCGCCGTGCTCGCGACGACGATGTCGATCGTCGCGGTGTTCATGCCGGTCAGCCTGATGCCGGGCATCTCGGGCCAGTATTTCCAGAACTTCGGCCTCACCGTCGTCGTCTCGGTGCTGATGAGCCTCGCGGTCGCGCGCCTCATCACGCCGATGATCGCGGCCTATTTCCTCAAGAGCTTCGGCCATGCCAGCCATGGCGAGGGGCGGTTGATGGACGCCTATATGGCGGTGCTGCGCTGGACGCTCGACAGCACCCGGCAGAAGGCGAGCGCGGCGCGCGGCGGGTTCCACCGCTTCACCAGCCGCTGGCGCGATCACCGCATGTGGGTGATGGGGCTGGGCGTCCTCGCCTTCGTGCTGACGATCGTGATGTTCGGCGTCGTGCCGATGCAGTTCCAGCCGCCCGAGGACAGCGACAATTCGACGGCGACGATCGAGATGGTGCCGGGCGCGACGCTCGCCCAGACCGATGCGGTGGTGACGCGCGTCGCCGACCTGCTGCGCCGCCAGCCGGAGGTCGAATCGATCTATTCGCGCACCGGCTCCAACGGCGCGGTCAACACGGGCCGGGTCACCGCGACGCTGAAGGAGGACCGCAAGGTCACCAGCACCGAATTCGAGCGCAACCTGGCGCCCGAACTCGCCAAGATTCCCGACGCCCGCGTCGGCTTCCGCTCGCAGTTCGGCTGGGGCTCGTCAGGCCGCGACATGACCGTGGTGCTGGGCGGCGACGATCCGGCGCTGCTCCAGAAGACCGCGAACACGCTCGTCGACCAGATGGCGACGCTGCCGACGCTCACCCAGCCGCGCATTTCGGGCAACCTCCAGCGGCCCGAGATCGTCATCAAGCCGCGCTTCGACCTCGCCGCCAACCTCGGCGTGACGACGCAGGCGCTCTCCAGCGCGATCCGCATCGCGACGCTCGGCGACATCGACCAGAACTCGGCGCGCTTCTCGCTCTCCGACCGGCAGGTGCCGATCCGCGTCGCGCTCGACCAGGGCGCCCGGACCGAATTGTCGACCATCCAGAACCTGCCGGTCTCGACCGCCACCGGGGGTTCGGTGCCGCTCAGCCTGATCGCCGACATCAGCCTCGGCTCCGGCCCGACGCAGATCGACCGCGTCAACCAGCAGCGCCGCATCGCGGTCGGCGCCGATCTGGCACCGGGCATCGTCTCGGGCGTCGCGCAGAAGCAGATCGACAACCTGCCGATCATGAAGAACCTGCCGCTCGGCGTGAACAAGCTGACGCTCGGCCAGGCGAAGTGGCAGCAGGAGATGTTGCAGAACTTCGTGGTCGCGGTGATCGCGGGCACCTTCCTCGTCTTCGCGGTGCTGGTGCTGCTCTATCGCCGTGCGCTGCCGCCGTTCGTCAACATGGCCTCGCTGCTGCTCGCGCCGTTGGGCGGCCTCATCGCGCTGTGGGCGACGGGCAATCCGTTGTCGCTGCCGGTGTTCATCGGCCTCCTGATGCTGCTCGGCATCGTCGCCAAGAATTCGATCCTGCTGATCGACTTCGCGCTCGAGGAGATGAACAAGGGCGTCGATACGCTGACCGCGATCATCGACGCCGGCCACAAGCGCGCGCAGCCGATCGTGATGACGACGGTGGCGATGGTCGCCGGCATGATCCCGACCGCGCTGTCGCTCGGCGGCGACGGGTCGTGGCGCGCGCCGATGGGCATCGTCGTGATCGGCGGGCTGATCCTGTCGACGCTGCTGACGCTGGTGATCGTGCCGGCTGCGTTCAGCCTGGCGGTCGGTGTCGAACGCTGGGTCGGGCCGCGGCTCGGCCGGCGGCTGCTCACCTACCGCCCGGGCGACGACGGCAGCACCGTGGTCGGCATCGCCGGGCCGAACACGCCGTCGATCGGCCCCGTGCCCGGGCGGCTGGGGCATGAGGGGGGCGAGCAGCCGGCGGAGTGAGCCGGCGAACCCGCTTTGTCCGTCATCCCGGCGCACGCCGGGATCCATGGACAGCGCGCGATTGCCGTTGCGCGCGCCAACAGCCTCATCGCCGCCACGGATCCCGGCGTGCGCCGGGATGACGAGCGGGGAGTTCCAACAACCACTTGAACTTCCCCCGCCTTCGGGGATTGTTTCGCCGATGACGCCGGTTTCCCGTATCCGCAGCACCGAGGCGACGCCGCCGGCACTGGTGCGGATGCGGTTGATCGCGGGCGGGTTGCTGCTGGCGATGGCGGCGCTGTTCCTCGCCAGTCGGCAGCTCTCCGGCACGCATCCCGCCTGGGGCTTCGTCCAGGCGTTCAGCGAGGCGGCGATGGTCGGCGGGCTGGCCGACTGGTTCGCGGTCACCGCCTTGTTCCGCCATCCCCTCGGGCTGCCGATCCCGCATACCGCGATCGTCCCGCGCAACAAGGATCGCATCGGCGATACGCTCGCCGCCTTCCTGCGCACCAACTTCCTGCAACCCGCGGTGATCGGCCGCCGCATGCGCCGGCTCGACGTCGCCGCCGCGCTCGGCCGCTGGCTGACCGATCCGCCGGAGGGGGCAGGGGGCCGTTTTCGGCAGGGCGCCTCCAAGCTCGTCGCACAGGTGCTCGAGGGGCTCGATCCGCAACGGCTGGGCGGCATGGTCAAGACCGGCATCGCGGCGCGCCTGCGCGAGACAGCGGTCGCGCCGATGCTCGGCCGGGTGATGAAGGCCGCGCTCGCCGAACAGCGTCACGCCGCCCTGCTCGACGGCGCGATCCGCTGGGG
>JBKBTU010000262.1:0-2180 GCA_046290715.1 Sphingomonas sp.
GTTGGCGGTGACGAAGCCCTTGCCCGCCGCCAGCGTCGCGCGCGCGAGCGTCAATGCCGGCCCGTCGGAGCCGCCGATCAGTTCCACCACCACGTCGGCACCGTCGTGCCCGGCGAGTTCGCGCGTATCGTCGACCCAGGCGAAGCGGCCGAGATCGATGCCGCGATCCTTGTAGCGGTCGCGTGCCGAAACCGCGACGACCTCGATCGGGCGGCCGGCGCGACGGGTGATAAGATCGCGATTGGCATCGAGCAGACGGATCACGCCGCCGCCGACGGTTCCCAGCCCGGCAAGGGCGACGCGCAATGGAGAGCTATCGTTCATCGCCGCCGCCTAGCGGAAAGGCGCGTCGCCTGTCGAGCCGGCGCAGCTTTGTTTCATCGCTGTGTTACCATTGCCCGATGCGGCGCGGACGTGCAGACAAGCGCGACCTTCCCCCTTGCCCGAGAGCATGCCGCCCATGGCCACCGCCCCTCGCCCGCCGATCGCCGCCGCGGCCGAACTCACCGTCCGCGGCGTCCTGCTCGGCGGGCTCATCACGCTGCTGTTCACCGCCGCCAACGTCTATCTCGGCCTCAAGGTCGGGCTGACCTTCGCGACGTCGATCCCCGCCGCGGTGATCTCGATGGCGATCCTGCGTTACCTGCCGGGCGCGACGATCCTCGAAAACAACATTGTCCAGACCGTCGCGTCCGCGGCAGGGACGCTGGCGGCGATCATCTTCGTGCTGCCCGGCCTCGTCATGATCGGCTGGTGGCAGGGCTTCCCCTATCTCCTCACCGCCGGGATCACGATGACCGGCGGCATCCTGGGCGTGATGTTCTCGGTACCGCTGCGCCGGGCGCTCGTCGTCGACACCGACCTGCCCTATCCCGAGGGTCGCGCCGCCGCCGAGGTGCTGATGGTCGGCGCGGGCAGCCGTGCGGGCGAGGCGGAAAGCGGCAAGGGGCTGCGGCTGATCGTCGTCAACGCGCTCGTTTCCGCCGGATTCGCGGTGCTGACGCAGACCAAGCTCGTGGTGGCGGAGGCGGCGCACTTCTTCCGCGTCGGCGCTGGCGCCACCGGCATCTCCGGGGGGCTTTCCTTCGCCCTCATCGGGGCGGGGCACCTCGTCGGCCTGTCGGTCGGGCTCGCGATGTTCGCGGGCGTGGTGATCGGCTGGTGGATCGCGCTGCCGATCCTCACCGGCCTCTCCCCCGCCGCGGCGGGGGTCGGGATCGAGGCGTGGGCGGGCGGTGTGTTCCGCACCGACGTGCGCTTCCTCGGCGCGGGCGTGATCGGCGTCGCCGCGATCTGGACGCTCGCCAAGATCATCGGGCCGGTGCTCGCCGGCATCCGCTCGTCGATCGCGGCGAGCCGGGCGAAGCGCGCGGGCGCGGTGCTGGAACTCGGCGAGCGAGACCTGTCGATCGGCATCGTCCTCGCCGTCAGCCTCGCGACGCTGGTGCCGATCGCTGCGCTGCTGTGGTCGGTGATCGCAGGCGGTCCGCTGGCCGGATCGGCGGTCATTCTGATCCTCGGCGCTCTCGTTTTCGTACTCGTCCTCGGCCTCGTGATCGCCGCGGTGTGCGGCTATATGGCCGGGCTGATCGGCGCGTCGAACAGTCCGGTGTCGGGAATTGGCATCCTGTCCGTGCTCGCCGCCAGCCTGATGCTCATCGGCCTGTTCGGCCGCGGCGCGGGACCGGATACGACGCAGGCGCTGGTCGCCTACGCGCTGATCGTCACCGGTATCGTGTTCGGCGTCGCCACCATCTCCAACGACAACCTCCAGGACCTCAAGACCGGCCAATTGGTCGGCGCGACGCCGTGGAAGCAGCAGGTCGCGCTGATCTTCGGCGTGATCTTCGGCAGCCTCGTCGTGCCGCCGGTGCTCGAACTGCTCGCGACCACGCTCGGCTTCCAGGGCGCGCCGGGTGCGGGCCCCAATGCGCTCGCCGCGCCCCAGGCGGCGCTAATCTCAGCGCTGGCGAAGGGCGTGCTCGGCGGCGATCTCAACTGGGCGATGATCGGTTATGGCGCGCTGATCGGGGCCGCGGTGATCGCGGTGGACGAGACGCTGGGGCGCCTCGGCAAATTGCGGCTGCCGCCGCTCGGCATCGGGCTCGGCGTCTACCTGCCGATGGCGGTGACGCTGCCCGTCGTCGTCGGCGCGGTGATCGGCGCGCTCTATGACCGTT
>JBKBTU010000262.1:2588-3473 GCA_046290715.1 Sphingomonas sp.
ACCGCCTCGTCGCCGTCGGCACGGCGCTGCAAACCAGCCTGCCGGTGCCGACCGACACGTTCATCACCGAAGACATCCCGCTGCTGCTCACCCGCCTGTCGCAGATTCCGGCGCAGCGCGCGCCGAAGCGGGTGCGGTCCGCCTGACGCGTCTTAGATTCCCCCTTCGTCGAGGCTGAGCAGCGTCGCGTTGCCGCCGGCGCTGGTCGTATCCACCGACACGGCGCGTTCGGCGCAGAAGCGGTAGAGATAATGTGGCCCGCCGGCCTTCGGGCCGGTGCCGGACAGGCCCTCGCCACCGAACGGCTGGCTGCCGACCACCGCGCCGATCATCGAGCGGTTGATGTAGAGGTTGCCGACTGCGGCCTCCGCCTCGGTCACTTCGGCAGCGCGCGCGATGCGGCTGTGGAGGCCCATGGTGAGGCCGTATCCCTTGGCGTTGACCCGCGCGATCGTCTCGCTGAGCTTGCCCGCTTCCCAGGTCGCGACGTGCAGGATGGGGCCGAACCACTCGCGCGTCAGATCTTCGATCCGATCCAGTCGCACCAGCGTCGGCGGTACGAACAACCCGTCCGCGGGCGCGTCGAGCGTCTTGAGCGTCCGGTCGGTGACACTCGCGCGATAGGTCATGAGCTTGTCGTAGGCTGCCCGGTCGATCACCGGGCCGACGTCGGTGGCGGGGTCCGCGGGATCGCCGAGCCGCAGCGTGTCCATCGCTCCCTGAAGCATGTGGATCACCGTGTCGGCGACATCCTCCTGCACCAGCAGCAGCCGCAACGCCGAACACCGCTGGCCCGCCGAGCGGAACGACGAGGTGACGACGTCCGCCACCACCTGTTCGGGGAGGGCGGTGGAATCGACGATCATCGCGTTGATGCCGCCCGTC
>JBKBTU010000263.1:0-3457 GCA_046290715.1 Sphingomonas sp.
CGCCTTGGCGACCTGCGCGATGATCGTCGATCCGCCCGCCGCGCCGACCGCGATCCGCACCTTGCCGGACGCGTCGTAGACGATCGTCGGCGCCATCGAGCTGCGCGGGCGCTTGCCGCCCTCGACGCGGTTGGCGACGAGATAGCCGGCATCCACCGGCACGATGTCGAAGTCGGTCAATTCGTTGTTCAGCACGGTACCGTCGACCGTTAGGCCCGATCCGAACGGCCCCTCGATCGTCGTCGTCACCTCGACGACGTTGCCGTCGCGGTCGGCGACCGCGAGATCGGTGGTGCCGGCGACCTCGCTGACCGGCGCTGGCGTTCGGGCGGGAGCGCCCGGCGGGGTGCCGGCGGCGACGGTCGCCATCGTCGTGCCGGGCGCGATCAGCGCCGACCGCGACGCCAGATAGGCGGGATCGAGCATTCCCTTGATCGGCACGCGCACGTAGTCGGGATCGCCGACATAGAGGTTGCGATCGGCATAGGCGAGCCGCGAGCTTTCGGCGAACAGATGCCAGGCGACGGGCGAATCCTTGCCGAGCTTCCCCATGTCGAAGCGTTCGAGCTGCTTCAGGATCATCAGCACGGTAACGCCGCCCGACGAGGGCGGTCCCATGCCGCAGATGCGGTAGCTGCGATACGGCACGCACAGCGGATCGCGCGGTTTCGCCTCATAGCTCGCAACGTCGCCCGTCGTCATCTGCGACGGGTTGCGCGCGGCGCCGTTCACCGTCGTCACCAGCTTCTGCGCCTGCGGGCCGACGTAGAAGCTGTCGGGTCCCTGCGTGGCGATCCGGGTCAGCAGCGCCGCCTGCGCCGGGTTGTGCACGATGCCGTCGGACGGAACGGTGAAGGTGGTCCGCGCCTCCGGCGTCAGGTGGCCGCCATAGGCCGTCGTCGCGTTGCGGAAGCGCGGGCTCGCCGCGAAGCCGTCGCGCGCCAGCCGGATCGCGGGCTGGAACAATCGCGCCCAGGGCAATCGCCCCGACTGGCGGTGCGCCAGCGCCATGCCGCGCAGCGCGCCCGGCACGCCGACGCTACGCCCGCCCGGCACCGCGTCCGCATGGGATAGCGGCGTGCCGTCGGCGGCGTAGAACCAGCGTTCAGTCGCGGCATGCGGGGCGGTCTCGCGCGCGTCGATCGTCGTGACCGTGCCGGTCTTCGCCGCATGGCTGACCCAGAAGCTGCCACCGCCGATCCCGGAGCTCTGCGGCTCGACGACGTTGAGCGCCAGCATCGTCGCGATCGCCGCATCGGTGGCGCTGCCGCCCGCCTTCAGGATCTCGACCCCCGCCGCCGCGGCGCGCGGGTCGGCGGCGCTGACCATGCCGGGGACCTTCCCCGTGGATTTGGCGGTCGGCGCCTTGGCGAGGGCAGGGGTGCAGGCGAGCGACGCCGCGGCAAACGCGATCAGGGTCTTCATCGTCGCAAAACCTAGCGGCTGGCCGGCCGAGGGCAAGCGCTTAACCCCCCACGGCCTCCACGACGCTGGCGAAGCCGTCGCGCGCCAGGCACGCGGCAAGGTCGGCGAGCATGCGGCGGGCGAGCCCCGGCCCCTCGTACACCAGCGCCGAATAGAGCTGCACGAACGACGCGCCGGCGCGGATGCGGGCATAGGCCTCCGCGCCGCTGTCGATCCCGCCCGCCGCGATCAGCGCGATGCCGCCGCCGCTCGCGCGGCGCACGTCGGCGAGGCGCTGGCGGGCGAGCGTCGCGAGCGGCGCACCCGACAGCCCGCCCGTCTCGCTCGCCTGGGCGCTGCGCAGCGGCGGGCGCGAGACGGTGGTGTTGCCCATCACGATGGCGTCGATCCGCTGCTCGATCGCGGCGCGGACGATGCCGTCGATCGCCGCCGCGTCGAGATCGGGGGCGATCTTCAGGAACAAGGGGGTCTTTCCCCGCGCCGCGGTGCAGGCGGCGAGCAGTTCGGCGAGCGCCGCGCCATGCTGCAGGTCGCGCAGGCCGGGCGTGTTGGGCGAGGAGATGTTGATCGTGACATAGTCGCCGATCGGCGCCGCCGCCGTGACGCCCGCGACGTAATCGGCGATGCGATCGGCCGCATCCTTGTTGGCGCCGACGTTGATGCCCAGCCGTCCGCCGCCGCGCCGCGCTGCCTTGGCGCGGGCGAGGCCGGCTTCGAGCCCGCCGTTGTTGAACCCCATCCGGTTGACGACGGCACGATCCGCGACCAGCCGGAACAGGCGCGGGCGCGGGTTGCCCGCCTGCGGCAGCGGAGTCAGCGTGCCGATCTCGACCGCGCCGAAGCCGAGGGCGAACAGCCCGCCGATCGCCACCCCGTCCTTGTCCAGCCCCGCCGCGACGCCGAGCGGATTGGCGAAGTTCAACGTGCCGATCCGCGTCGCGAGGCGTGGATCGTGCCCGACCGGGGTCGAGGGGAGCGCCCCGCGCACCGCCAGCGCCTTCAGCGTCAACGCATGCGCGCGCTCGGCATCGAGCGTGAAGAGGAGCGGGCGGAGGGTCTGGTACATGCGGCAGCCCATCGCATCGCGGAGCGTGGAGGTCAAAGTCGGGCGCTCCTCCGTCAGCCCCTCTCCGCCCTCTTTCGTCATCCCGGCGAACGCCGGG
Organism: Sphingomonas sp.; assembly: GCA_046290715.1. Taxonomy (GTDB): domain Bacteria; phylum Pseudomonadota; class Alphaproteobacteria; order Sphingomonadales; family Sphingomonadaceae; genus Sphingomonas. The sequence continues at coordinate 2,589 of JBKBTU010000263.1, forward strand.
ATCCATGGTCACGGCGTCACCAGCGTTTCGCGCCGAACGCCAGCGCCCGTATCCGTGGATCCCGGCGTTCGCCGGGATGACGAGGGGGGGCGACCTCACTCACACTGATCGCCTTTCCCCGGCTTGACCGCAGCGCACAAACGCCTATCTGGCAATCGGATCGAATTGATCCGATTTGCGAGCGGTTCTCAACAGGCCGGCGCAGCACACAGTTCGGAGCCATGCGCCTTTCCAGCCTCGCCGATTATGCGGTCGTGATGATGTCTGCCGCCGCACGCCATTGCGGCGGAGCGGGGCGTCTCAATGCGACCATGCTCGCCGAGGAAACCGGCGTGCCGCTGCCGACCGCGCAGAAGCTCGTCAGCCGCCTGTCCTCCGCCGGCCTCATCGAAAGCACGCGCGGCACCGGCGGCGGCTTCCGCCTCTCCCGGCCGCCCTCTGCGATCAGCCTCGCCGACATCGTCGAGGCGGTGGAGGGGCCGATCCAGCTTACCTCCTGCGTCGAGGGCAGCCGACACGATTGCGCCATCGAGGGCAACTGCCAGGTCCGTCCGCACTGGGGCGTCGTCAACGAAGCCGTCCGCGGCGCGCTCGCCGGCGTCAGTCTCGCCCATCTCTCCCGCGCGCCGGTTGCCCCGGCGCGCGTTCCCGAACAGGTGTAACCATGGCCACCAAGAACGCCGAAGCCTATGCGGCCGTCTCGAAGACCTACGAATGGGGCTTCACCTCCGACATCGAACAGGACTTCGCGCCCAAGGGGCTGAGCGAAGATACGGTCCGCTACATCAGCGCCAAGAAGGACGAGCCCGAATGGATGCTCGACTGGCGCCTCAAGGCGTTCCGCCTGTGGCAGACGCTGGAGGCGCCGG
>JBKBTU010000264.1:0-3454 GCA_046290715.1 Sphingomonas sp.
GCTCGGTGGAACCAGTCCCGACAACGGCATCGCAGGCAAGCGCCACCCGACGCTGGCGGACGGCGTCATCATCGGTTCGGGTGCGCAGGTGCTGGGGCCTATCCTGGTCGCCGAGCGGGCGCGGATCGGCGCCAATGCGGTGGTCACGCGCGACGTGCCGGAGGGCGCGGTGATGGTCGGCATCCCGGCGCGGCCGACGGTGGTCGAGGGCGGCGCGGCGGAGACGCCCGCTCGCTTCGTCCCCTATGGCACGCCGTGCAGTGCGCTGTTCGATCCCGCGACGCAGAAGATGGAGATCATGCGCTGCGAGCTGGAGGCGATGCGCAAGCGACTGGACGCGCTGCTCGCCGAACAGGCGCCGCAGCCGGAGCGTGATAGGGCCTGATGGGTATCGTCACCCCGTTTCCGGTCGGCGGCAAGCCGTCGCAGGTCGGCTTCGAGCGCCTCGAACTCGCACGCATCCTCGACCTCTACGGCCGCATGGTCGCGGCGGGTCATTGGAAGGATTATGCGATGGAGCTCGGCAAGGACGCTGCGGTCTTCGCCGCTTTCCGCCGCGCCGCCGAGCGGCCGGAGTTCCGCATCGAGAAGCGTCCGGCCCTGCGCGGGCGGCAGGGGATGTGGGCGCTGATCGGCGAACAGGGCAGCGTGCTGAAGCGCGGGCACGAACTGGGGCCGGTGCTGGCGCCGGTCGAGCGGCGGCTGATGAAGCTGGTCGACTGACGTCCCGGCGCGCTGGCGCCGGGGCGCAGGGCGCTACGCCAGCTGGACCGGCGGCAGGCGGCGGCGCAGCGGCTGCGACAGCGCGGTGACGACGCTGCGGCGCATCGGCCGCCAGAAGGCGGACAGGCTGAGCAGCGCCGAACCGATGACGAAGGCGGTCAGGGCCGCGCCAAGCTCGATCGCGCCCGCCTGACGAAACAGCGCGTAGAGCGCCGCCAGCACGTAAGCGAGGCCGGACACGAGCAGCGCCCGCCGATCGACCGCCAAGGCGATCCCCGCGAAGCCGACGTAGAGCGCGAGCACGACCACCGCCATGCCGGCGCCGATGTCGCCGCGGAACACGCCGAGCATCTGGAAGATCGAATGCGCGATCATCGGTGCGGCGGCGAGATGCAGCCAGAACGCGACGTCGGACCGGCGTGTCTTGCGCTCGGTGTCGCTCATGTCCCAGCGCATCGCTGCGGCGAAGACGCCGAGCCCGCCCACCAGGAGCAGGGGCCACACCGCCTCCTTGATCCCCGGCACGGCCGCGACGACGAGGCCGATCGCGGTCGCGACCAGCGCCGCCGCGCCTGCGGCGACGGTGATCGGCACCATGAAGCGCCGCCAGTGCAGCCACGCCGCACCGGCCGTGCACAGCGCGATGCCCGCTGCGGCGAGCGCGCCCGCGCGATCGCCGAGGTCGGAGGTAGCCAGCGTCAGCCCGCCGAACAACGCGCCCGCGACACCACCGACGAACACGATCAGCAGCAGGATGCTCGGCAGCGCCATCCGCCGCTTGGCAGTGAAATATTCGGCAAGCGTCCAGGCGGTGGCGGCGACCAACGTGCCGCCGAGCGGCCGGGTGATCGCAAGGCCGATCTGCGCGACGGCGACGAGCAGCAGCACGATCGCGATCGACACGAAGATGTCGTTGAAGCCGGTGAGCAGCCGGAAATGCTCCTCGTCCACCGCCGGCGCGGCATGGCTCGCCGCGACGTGGCGGCGCAGCGCGGCGGCGGCGTCGGGCGAAATCGCTCCCGCCGTCACCGCGCCGTCGATATCGCTCTCGCTATACATGGCTCGTCCTCCCTGTTGAGGACAGCCGGTCTATCATGCGTGTGTTATATAAACAATACACGCCGTACGGGCGATCACCCCTGCAGCAGCTTGCCGATCGTCATCGCCTGTTCGGCGCCAGCTTTAGGCACGATTTCGCCGGTGCGATCGACGATCGCGTCCCACTGCGCCGCGACGCCCTCGGGCGACAGGGCATCGCCGGTCAGCAGCGCGCCCGCCGTCAGCGTGACATAGGAGGCCTGGAAGGCACCCGCCCCGGCACCGAGGATGACGTTGCTCGGCGCATCCTCGCTGACCAGATAGAGCGCGCCGGGGGCCACGCGTTCGGGCGCGAAGGCTTCGAATGCGGCGGCGGGGAACAGGTCTTCGGTCATGCGCGTGCCGGCGGTCGGCGCGATCGTGTTGACGCGGATGTCGTGCTTGGCGCCCTCGATGCCGAGCGTCTTGGCGAGCCCGACCAGCCCCATCTTGGCGGCGCCGTAATTCGCCTGGCCAAAGTTGCCGAACAGGCCGGTCGACGAGGCGGTCATCAGCACCCGGCCGTAATTCTGCTCACGGAACGTATCCCAGCACGCCTTGGTCGCGAAGGCGGAACCGAGCAGGTGGACGCGTACGACGAATTCGAAATCGGCCGGGTCCATCTTCGCGAACGTCTTGTCGCGCAGGACGCCGGCGTTGTTGATGAGGATGTGGACGCCGCCCCAGCGTTCCTTGGCCTGCGCGACCATCTCCGCCATCTGGTCGTAGTCGGCGACGTTGCCGCCGTTGGCGATCGCCTCGCCCCCGGCGCTGCAAATCTGTTCGACGACGCCGAGCGCCGCATCGGACTGGCCGGTTCCGTCGCGCGCGCCGCCAAGGTCGTTGACGACGACCTTCGCGCCGCGCCGTGCGAGTTCGAGCGCATATTCGCGGCCCAGTCCGCCACCGGCACCGGTGACGATGGCGACGCGCCCGTCGAAGCGAATCGTAGACATGGAAAAGGCGCTCCCCTCGTTATCGTGGAGCGCCTTTCCCTAAACGTTAAGTGGCGTCGTGCAACCGGTCACGCCGGCCGGCCGCACGATCGCGTCACTTGCCGCCGCGCTGCTTGCAATGGTCGTACTGACCCTTCTTGCAGATCGGATAATTGGCGAGCGGTGCCGGCGCTGGATAGGCCTGATCGGGGGTCGGCGCCGGACGGAAGACCGGAGTGACGTTCGAACCCGGCGTACCGCCGGTCACCGCCGGCCCGGTCGGGGCATAGCCGCCGGCCGGCGTCGCGCCGCCGGTTGACATCGGTGCGGGCGTGGAGGCCTGCGGCGCGGGAGCCGCCGCATCCGCGGGCTCCGGAGCCGCAGCCGGATCGGCGGGTGCCGGGGCCGCGGCCGGGTCCGCCGCGGCGGGATCGGCCGGCGCAGGCGTGGTCTGCGCGTCCGTCGGCGCGGGCGTCGGGGTCGTCTGGGCGAGGACGGGGGCGGCAACCAGGGCGGTCGCGGCCAGCAGGATGAGCTTCATCGCAGAGTCTCCTTCGAAATCTCGAGCGCCGACAGCGTCAGCACCCCCGCCCAACGCCCGATCCCCGACTTTTCTCCCTCGTTTCGCGGGCGATTCGATTATGCGCCCGAATCGAGCGAATAACCGGCCGAGCGCACGGTACGGATGAGGTCGGGGCGATCGCCGATGTTGATCGCCT
>JBKBTU010000265.1:0-3439 GCA_046290715.1 Sphingomonas sp.
GCGGTCGAGCGCATCGCTCACCCGCCCGGCGGCAGCGCGGTCGGTCAGGCCGATATGTACCACATTCTCGCGGCCCAGCGCCAACGACAATATGGTGCGCGGCAGCGGCAATACCAACCCCCGCACGTCCGATCCTTCGCGGTCCGATCCGACGCGCCACGCCTGGTCGAGCTTGCGGTTGCCGTCGGTACCCGCATCGGCCGCATGGTAGAGCGCGTGGAGCTGCCCAGACCGCGCCGCGGTCTCGATCTTCTCCGAGCCGGTCAGCAGCATTCCCGAGCGCGATTCGAGTCCCAGCCGGTCGAGCGCGTTGCGCTCCAGCGCCGCGGCGATGCGTGCGGGCAGGTCGTCGGGGATGACCAGCTCGGCGCCCTTGAACGCTCGCGCCAGCGCACCGCGCAGGCGCTTCTTGGCGATCGCCTCTTCCAGCTCTGCGCGAGTCACGCCGATCCACGCACCGCGCCCGGGCGCCTTGGCGCGGACGTCGGGCAGCACCTGCCCGTCGGGGCCGATCGCGAGTCGCACGAGGTTGTCGCGGACGTCGCGGTCCTGCGTCAGGATGCATTTACGGATGGCGTCGGTCATGCCGCGACCTCCGCCAGACACACGCCGTCATTCCCGCGAAGGCGGGAATCCAGACGCGCTACCGTCTGCGACAGAGTCGGAACGTCAGCCAGTCTGGATCCCCGCCTGCGCGGGGATGACGAAATGTGCGGGACGAGCGAACCGCCCCTCACAACATACCGTTGAACCGTCAGCGTCTCATTGCGAGGGAACCGCATCAGCGTCCTCCCTCACTTGGGGCGCGTCGCGGTCGGCGATCAGCTGACCGCCGGCGCCGTAATTCTCCGTCGACACTTCCTCGATCACGATCTGGACCGCGGCGGGGTTCTTGCCGAGGCGCGCGACGAGGCTGGCCGTCACGTCCGCGACGACCCCCGCCTTCTGCTCCTTGGTCGCGGAGCCGGCCAGCCGGATCGAGACGAACGGCATCAGGCGTCCTCACCCTCCGACGCGTCGGCAGAGGCAGGCGCATCGGCGGCGGGCTCTTCGTCCGCGAACCAATGCTGGCGCGCGGCCATGATGATCTCGTTGCCCTGCTCGTCGCTGAGGCCATACTCGCTGAGGATACCGCCCTTCGGCTCGGGCCGCTTCGGCGCGTCCTCGTTGCGGCGGCGCGGCTCGGCACGCTTCTTCTCGACCAGCTCGTCGGTGGCGAGATCGGCGAGGTCGTCGAGCGTCTTGATCCCCGCCTTGCCGAGCGTGACCAGCATCGCCTCGGTCAGATAGGGCATATCGGCCAGCGCATCCTCGACGCCCAGCGCCCGGCGCTCGTCGCGTGCGGCGGCCTCGCGGCGGTCCAGCGCTTCCTGCGCGCGGCTCTGCAACTCCTGCGCGAGATCCTCGTCGAAGCCCTCGATGCTGGCGAGCTCGTCGATCTCGACATAGGCGACCTCTTCCAGCGCGCCGAAGCCTTCGGCGACCAGCAGCTGCGCCAGCGTCTCGTCGACGTCGAGCTCGTTCTGGAACATCTCGGAATTCTGGACGAATTCCTTCTGGCGCTTTTCGCTGGCATCCGCCTCGGTCAGGATGTCGATCGCCTTGCCGGTCAGCTGGCTGGCGAGACGCACGTTCTGGCCGCGGCGACCGATCGCGAGGCTGAGCTGGTCGTCGGGCACGACCACCTCGATCCGGTCCTCTTCCTCGTCGATGACGACGCGGCTGACGGACGCGGGCTGGAGCGCGTTGACGACGAAGGTCGCGGTGTCGGGCGACCAGGGGATGATGTCGATCTTCTCGCCCTGCATCTCCTGCACGACGGCCTGGACGCGGCTGCCCTTCATGCCGACGCAGGCGCCGACCGGATCGATCGACGAATCGCGGCTGATGACGCCGATCTTCGCGCGCGAACCGGGGTCACGAGCCGCCGCCTGGATGGTGATGATGCCGTCGTAGATTTCGGGCACTTCCTGCGCGAACAGCTTCTTCATGAAGTCGGGATGCGCGCGGCTGAGGAAGATCTGCGGCCCGCGGTTCTCGCGGCGGACGTTGAGGATCAGCGAGCGGATGCGGTCGTTGACGCGCACGACTTCGCGCGGGATCTGCTGGTCGCGGCGGATGACGCCCTCCGCGCGGCCGAGATCGACGACGATGTGGCCGAACTCGACGCGCTTGACGACGCCGGTGATGATCTCGCCCTGGCGATCCTTGAACTCTTCGAACTGGCGCTCGCGCTCGGCGTCGCGGACCTTCTGGAAGATGATCTGCTTCGACGCCTGCGCCTGGATGCGGCCGAATTCGATCGGGGGCAGCGGATCGACGATATAGTCGCCGACGGTCGCGCCCTTCTGCAACTTCTGCGCCTGATTGACGTCGACCTGCTTGAAATAATCGTCGACCGCCTCGACCACCTCGACGACGCGCCACAGGCGCAGATCGCCGGTCTGCGGATCGAGCTTCGCGCGGATGTCGTTCTCGATGCCGTAGCGGGTCTTGGCCGCGCGCTGGATCGCTTCCTCGAGAGCCTCGATGACGATGCTCTTGTCGATCATCTTTTCCGATGCGACCGAATTGGCGATCGCGATCAGTTCCGCGCGGTTGGCGGTGGCGACGGTGGCCATCTTACTTCTGTCCTTCGCTTGGTGCGTCGTTGTCGGTGTCGGTATCGTCTTCGAATTCGTCCGCGCCTTCCGAAGACAGCGGCGCGGTGGCGGCGAGCAGCCGGTCGGTGATCGTCAGCTTGGCGTCGGCGATCTGCGCCAGTGCCACCGTCATGCGGGTATGGCCGCGCACGTCGATCGTCACCATGTCGCCCTCGATGCCGACCAGGTCGCCGGTCAGGATCTTGCGGCCATCGATCTTCTCGGCGAGCGTCACCTTCGCCTCATGGCCCGCCCAATTGGCATAATCCTGCGGCCGGGTGAGCGGGCGGTCGATGCCCGGCGACGAGACTTCCAGCCGGTAGGCGTCCGGGATCGGGTCGCGGCCCTCCGCCTCCAGCGCGTCGAGCGCGTCCGAGATGCGGCGCGACAGATCGGCGCAATCGTCGATCGTCAGCTGGCCCGTATCAGGCCGCTCCGCCATCACCTGGAGCGTTGGGTCGGACTTGCCGCCGAACATCTTCACGCGCACCAGGTCGAAGCCCAGCGCTGTCGCCTCGGGTTCGATCAATGCGGTCAGAAGGGCGATGTCCGCCATCGGGGCTCCAAAGTAGATATGCGTGTTCGCCGCCGCGGAAGGGGTCCCCCGCAGCCTCTTTCACCTGACGATGTAAGAGAAGGCAGTCGTCATATACGCCGCCGCGTCTGCGGAAACAAGCATCCATCGCGCCGCCTCGCGCGTTCGCGATGCGACCAGAGGGAGACATTGATGCGCCTGCACCTGCTCGCCGCCTTGCCGGTGGCCCTGATCGCCTGTTCGGGAAACGCCCCCGCGACCG
>JBKBTU010000266.1:0-3396 GCA_046290715.1 Sphingomonas sp.
ATGAAGACCGGGGCGCTGATCGGCGTTTCGGTGGAATTGGGTGCGATCCTGGGCCGGGTGCCGGCGGAGGGGCGCCGGTCCCTGCGCGGCTATGCGCACGACCTCGGCCTCGCGTTCCAGATCGCCGATGACCTGCTCGATGCGGAGGGCGACGAGGCGGTGGTCGGCAAGGCGCTGCGCAAGGACGGCGAGGCGGGCAAGGAGACCTTCCTGTCGCTGCTCGGGATCGACCGCGCGCGCGAGCAATGCCGCATGCTGGTCGATCAGGCGGTGCAGCACCTCCACGGCTACGGGCCGGAGGCGGACGTGCTGCGCGCGGTCGCCCGCTACGTCGTCGAACGCGATCGCTAGAAGAGGCAGCCATGACAGAGCGGATCGGCGTCTATCCCGGCACCTTCGACCCCATCACGCTGGGGCATATGGACATCCTCCGCCGCGGCGCGAAGCTCGTCGACCGGCTGGTGATCGGCGTCACCACCAACCCGTCCAAATCGCCGATGTTCAGCCTCGACGAACGGATGGCGATCGTGCGCCGCGAGGTGGCGGACATCGCCGGGGCGATCGATGTCGTCGCGTTCGATTCGCTGCTGATGGACTTTGCCGAACGCGAAGGCGCCAAGGTCATCATCCGCGGCCTGCGCGCGGTCGCCGACTTCGAATACGAATATCAGATGGCCGGGATGAACCAGCAGATCAATCCGCGGGTCGAGACGGTCTTCCTGATGGCGGACGTCGCGCTCCAGCCGATCGCCAGCCGGCTGGTCAAGGAGATCGCGCTGTTCGGCGGTCCGATCGGCAAGTTCGTGACACCTGCCGTCTGCGAGGAAGTCGTCGCGCGCGTCGCTTTGCTCGGGCGCAAGGGCGGCTGAGGCAGCCGTCCCACCGCACGCCTGCCTGTTCGGACGCGGGCGTCGCCCCCCGCCATGTTCAGTTTGGTGCAAGCGCGGATTTGCTCTAAGCCCCGCACGGCATCACCTTGTTTGGGAATTCCATGCGCCCGTTCGCCCGTCCGTTCGCGTTTCTTCTCTGCCTGACCGCCGCGCCGGCGTTCGCCCAGACCGCACCGGCCGCCGAGCCGACCGCGGCTACCGCGCCGGCCCAGGCGCCCGCCCCGGCGTCCAGCCCAGCGACCACCGATGCCCCTGCCCCCGCGCAAGCGACGGCACCCGCCGCGAAGACGACGCCGGCTCCGGCGGTTGCGACCGATCCCGCGGTCCGCGCGACGCCGCCGCTCACCACGGACAAGGAGAATCTCTGGCTGCTCGACCTGTCGGACGGCGGCCGGGTGACGATCTGGCTGCGTCCCGACGTCGCGCCCAAGATGGTCGAGCGCGTCAAGACGCTGACGCGCCAGCATTTCTACGACGGCCTGCTGTTCCACCGCGTCATCGACGGCTTCATGGCGCAGGGCGGCGATCCCAAGGGCGACGGCACCGGCGGCTCGACGCTGCCCAACGTGCCGGCCGAGTTCAACTATCTGCCGCACGTCCGCGGTGCTGTCTCGGCGGCGCGGGCCGATGACGAGAACAGCGCGAACAGCCAGTTCTTCATCGTCTTCCAGCCGCGCCTCAACCTCGACAAGAAATATACCGTGTTCGGCCGCGTCCTCGACGGCATGCAATATGTCGACGCGATCGAGCGCGGCGAGCCGCCGTCGAACCCGACGCGCGTCCTCCACGCCTATATCGCCGCGGACAATCCGCCGCCCTATACGCGTGCCGCCGCCCCTGCGCCCGTGACGCTCGGCGCACCCGTGACGCTGCCCGGCGCCATCCCCGCCGGCAAGGCGGCGACCAAGCGAGCGCCCGCCAAGAAGTGAAGGTCGAACTCTTCGATTTCGAACTGCCGCCCGAACGCATCGCGCTGCGACCGGCGGTGCCGCGCGATGCGGCGCGGCTGCTCGTGCTCGACGGCGAGGCGACGCGTGATTGCATCGTCAGCGACCTGCCAGCGCAATTACGTGCTGGCGACTGCCTGGTCTTCAACGACACCCGCGTCATCCCGGCGCAACTGCATGGCCGCCGGGGCGATGCCGTCATCGGTGCGACGCTGCACAAGCGGGAAGGCCCGCGGCGCTGGCGCGCCTTCATCCGCAACGCCAAGCGGCTGCGCGAGGGCGACAACGTCGATTTCGGCGCCGGCGTCTCCGCGACCGCGCGCGATCGCGGCGACGATGGCAGCTTCATGCTCGACTTCGCCGGCGAGGAGCCGGTCGAAATCCTGCTGGAACGCGCCGGCCGCATGCCGCTGCCCCCCTATATCGCCGCCAAGCGCCCGACCGATGCGCAGGACGCCGAAGACTATCAGACGATGTTCGCCGCCGAACCCGGCGCGGTCGCCGCACCGACGGCGGCGTTGCATTTCACGCCAGAGTTGATCGCCGCCCTCACCGCCGCGGGCATCGGCCACGAGACGCTGACGCTGCACGTCGGCGCGGGCACGTTCCTACCCGTGAAGGCCGACGACACCGAAGATCATAAGATGCACGCCGAATGGGGGAGGATCGACGCCGCGACCGCCGATCGCCTCAACGCGGTGCGCGCGCGCGGCGGCCGGGTGGTCGCGGTTGGCACGACCTCGCTGCGCCTGATCGAGAGCGCCGCGGCCGAGGACGGGCGCATCCGCCCGTTCGAAGGCGACACGGCGATCTTCATCACGCCGGGCTACGTCTTTCGCGGGATCGACGGGCTGATGACCAACTTCCACCTGCCCAAGTCGACGCTGTTCATGCTGGTCTCGGCGCTGATGGGGCGCGAGCGGATGCAGGCGGCGTATGCGCATGCCATCCGCGACGGCTATCGCTTCTATTCCTACGGGGACGCATCGCTGCTGCTGCCGTAGGCCTACAGCGCTCGGAAGCGGAAGTCGCGGAAGCGCGCCTCGCCCGCCCCCGCCGAATAGAGGCCGGGGCGCAGCATCAGGAAGCCGCCACGGACGTTGTGGTGGTAGCCCGACACCTCCATGCCGCGGTCGAAGCGTTGCCATGTCCGGCCGCCGTCGCCGGAGGTATGGATCGCGACGATATGCCGTTTGTTGGCGATGCGGATCGTCATCCGCCGCCCGTGCGGATTGGCGGGGCGGCCGCGTTCGATGCCATATTGGTGGGTGACGAAGCGCTTCTCGTCGAAGCCGAGGCCGCAATAGAGCTTGTCGTCGTAGAAGAGGACGAGGCCCGCGGTGCCGCCCGGTGCGATCTCGACGTCGCACTGGAATTCATAGGCCGGGTCGCCCGCGATCAGCAGCAAGGGCGAGGAATCGACCGGCGCCTTGCCGCTCGCCTTGAGGTGCAGCGTGCCGCCCTCGACGCGCACCCGTTCGCGTTCGGCGGGACCGGGCCGGAAGAAGTTCCAGCGCGCACCCAGCGCCAGCGGCTTGCTGAAATCGTCCGACAGCGGC
>JBKBTU010000267.1:0-3379 GCA_046290715.1 Sphingomonas sp.
GTATAGTTGAGGTCCGCGCGCGGCACGATCGACCAGCCGCCCGCCATGTCGATCGTATATTGCGCACCCACCGCCCATTTGTAGGTCGGCGCTTGCGGGAGCGTGTTGCCGTTGAGGCCGACTGCGACGCCGTCTGTGACGGTGACGGGCGTGTTGGTCGCCGCGGCCTGCGCCTGCAGCACCGAGCAGATGCCGAATGCGCCGGTGGTGCCGGTGCCGCCGATCGCGGTCGGCCCCTGCAGCCCGACCCCGCGATTGACCGCGGTGACGAAGCCGTTCGACACCGCCGCACCGCCCGCGTTGGGGATGACGACGCAGTTGGACGCGTTGGTGATGTCCTTGATGATGACGGTATCGGTGCGGCCGCCCGACGGCAGCCGCGGGTTGATCAGCGCCTTGTTGCCGGTGATCTCGGTATGCAGGTAGCTCGCGTTCATGTTCACGACGAAGCGCGGGATCGGCATCACCACCGCCTCCGCCTCGACGCCGTAGATATTGGCGTCGACGTTGTCGTTGACCGCGGTGCGCGCGACGATGCGGCTCAGCTGTAGCCCCTTGTACTTGTAGTAGAAGCCGGTGAGGTTGAGGCGCAGCGCGCCGTTGCCGAATGTGTTCTTCGAGCCCACTTCGAACGCGTCGACCTGTTCGGGCGCGAAGGTCGTCGGCACCGAGAAGCTCGCCGCGACCGGCGGGTTGATGCCGCCCGATTTGTAGCCGCGCGAATAGGACGCGTAGAGCAATTTGTCGTCGTCGATCTTGTAGTCGAACACCGCGCGCCCGGTCAGCCGCCCGAACGACACGCTGCGCCGCGCATAATCCTGCGTTCCCGCGGTCGTCGGGTCGAAGTCGATCGCGGCATAGTTCAGCCCGTTCTCGATGCCGCCGGCGGTATAGGGCGTCAGCACGTTCAGCGTCAGGTTGCGCGCCTGCACGAACTTGTCGTCGTGGTTGTAGCGCAGGCCGAGCGTCAGCTTGGCGCGCTGGCTGAATTCGAAATAGGTCTCGCCGAAGATGCCGTAGGATTTCAGGCGGAAGCGTTTGGTGTCGTTGCGGTAGAAGGGCGAGCCGAGGAAGGCGTTGCCGCCGACGCCGGGGATCGCCGCGGACGAGGCGGCGCCGAGGATGCCCGACGCGTAGTCGAGGCCGAAGGCGTTGACGAAATAGTCGTTGTTGCGGCTGAGGCTGTCGAGATAGATGCCGCCGACCAGGAAGTTGAACGGCCCGTCGAACTGGCTGTCGATATGCGCCTCGGCCGACCATTGCCGGTTCTGGATGCGCGAGCGATCGAAATCGAGGCTCTGCGGGAAGCAACCGATGCCGTTGCCGCCGAACACGCCGACGTTGCGCGGATCGGCCGCCGACTGGCAGACGCCGCCGGCGGGGCCGTTCGGGATCAGCGTTTGCCGCACGCCGTTGAGGAACGGCGCCGGCCCGCCCGCCCGCCCGAAGGCGTTGAGCGCGGCGAGCCCCGGATTGTTGGCCAGCGAGCCTTCCACCGCCAGGTTGTAGTCGACCGTGCTGTCGACCGAATTGCGCGCATAGCCGCCGGTGAAGTTGAAGCTGACGGCGCCGAAATCGTGGAAGATCTTGGCGGTATATTGCTCTTCGTCGGCGAAATAGGTCGGATTGTAGTCGATGCGGACGGTGCGCACGTCGGCCGGATTGACGACCCCGGTATAGGGGTCGGTGCCGTAGAGGCTCTGCAGCGCGAACGGCGCGAGCGCGGCGTTGTTGACGCGGAAGAATTCGGTCGAGGTCAGCACCGCCGCGAGCGTCGAGAGGCCGTTCGTCGTCTCGTAGCTCTTCGTGTCGGGCAGGCAGCCGAGCACGCCCGTGGGGTCGCGGTGGCAGAGCTGCTTCTGGATGCGGCTGCGATTGTCCTTTTCCCGGAAGTAATAGCCGATCAGGTCGATGCGCGTATCGGCGGACGGCTCCCACGACAGCGTGCCGCGCACCGAATAGAGATCGCGCCCGTCGATGCGGCTGTTGTCGTAGGTGTTGAGCGTGTAGCCGTCGCGCTTGAGGTACGTGCCCGCGACGCGGATGCCGAGCGTATCGCCGAGCGGCAGGTTGAACATCGCGCGCGCACGCTTCGAATCGTAATTGCCGTATTCGAACTCGCCGGCGGCATGGATGCCGCTGAGATCGGGCTTGGCGGTGATGAAGTTGACCACGCCCGACGTGGCGTTGCGGCCGAACAATGTGCCCTGCGGCCCGCGCAGCACCTCGACGCGTTCCAGGTCGAAGAACTCGCTCTCGAACAGGCGGGTGGTCGACAGCGGCATGTCGTTGACGTGGATCGCGGTCGCCTGGTCGCAGGTCGCGCCGACGCACAGGTCGCCGATACCGCGGATCGTGAAGCTCGACGTGGTGAAGCCGGTCTTGGTGAAGGTGACGTTGGGCAGCGTCTGTTGCAGCGCCGTCGGGTTGACGATCTGCTGCTTCTCGAGGTTCTGCGCGGTAAAGGCGCTGACCGCGATCGGCACGTCCTGCAACCGCTGCGACTGACGCTGCGCGGTGATGACGACGTCGCCGTTGTCGGCGGCGGTTGACGCCTGCGGTGCGTCGGACGGTGCCTCCTGCCCCGGGCCGTTGGTGGGTGCCGTATTCTGTGCCGACGTGGTATTCGCGGTCTGCGCGGCGGCGGGAATCGCTGCCAGCATGACGATGATTGAAACGGCGGCCGGCGCGGCAAGCAGCTCGAACTTCTTCATGGTGGCATCCTCTCCCTGTCCGCTCGCCCGGTCTGATGCCGGTGCTGGCGAAACTTCCTGTTTCGGGTATGGCGAAGCTAGCGCTCGGTATTTTCGTTCGTCAATCGGTTTCTGCCCGCAGAAGCGGGCTTTGCGGGCGGGTTGGCGGATCGGATCGGTTGCGGAATCGAACTTATGGTCGGGCGCGGCGGTGCTCCGCCGGGCGTAGTGAAGGGGTGATGGAATGGGCGATCGGCACGGTTCTCCCGCCGACGGCGATCTGATCGAGGCGACCGGCAACGCGACGATCCCGGACGAGGTGGCGGCGGCGATCCGCACGCTGATCCGCTGGGCCGGCGACGATCCGACGCGCGAAGGGCTGGTCGACACGCCACGGCGCGTCGCCAAGGCGTGGAAGGAATATTGCGCGGGCTATGACGACGATCCCGCGCAGCACCTGTCGCGCGTGTTCGAGGAGGTCGGCGGCTATGACGAGATCGTGCTGCTGAAGGACATCCCCTTCCAGTCGCATTGCGAGCATCACATGGCGCCGATCATCGGCAAGGCGCACATCGCCTATCTGCCCAAGGACCATGTCGTCGGGATCAGCAAGCTCGCGCGCGTGCTGCACGGCTTCGCGCGCCGCTTGCAGGTGCAGGAGCGGCTGACCGCGCAGGTCGCCGACT
>JBKBTU010000268.1:0-3376 GCA_046290715.1 Sphingomonas sp.
GCGCTCGCCGTTCATTCCCGGCTGCGTGGTGCGCGCGCGCCCGATCGCGGTGCTCAACCTCGAGGACGAGGCGGGCGGCGACGAGAAGCTCGTCTGCGTGCCCGTGAACGAGGTGTTCCCCTATTATTCGAACGTCGACGGCCGCGCCGACGTGCCGGAGATCGTCTTCGAGCAGATCGAGCACTTCTTCACCCACTACAAGGACCTGGAAAAGAAGAAGTGGGTGCGCGTCGGCACCTGGGGCGACCGCGACGAGGCGCGCCGCATCACGCTGGAAGCGATCGAGCGCTACGAAGCGGCCAAGGCCCAGGGCGAGGAGCCGCACAACGCCGACGTAGCAGGCCGCGAGGACTGAGACACGCGCGTGATATAGCATAACGTCCGATGCGGAGACGGTTCCGCTCGGCGACTACCGTCCTCTCGTCTACCTTTTTGGCAGCAAAGAAGGAGACGAGAGGATGACGTACCGGCGCCGCACGTCAGGCGACACTTGGCATTTCTGCACGAATTGCTCGCTGTGGCCGACCAGCGATTACAAGGAACAGCAGGGCAAGCCCACCACCGGCGAACTCTGCAACCAGTGCCGTTCGAAGAACGACGCCGGCACCTGCAGGCGGTGAACGGCTGCATCGGCGATGACATCCGCGGCCGGAAGGGTCGCGGATGTCATCGCGCGAGCCGATCGAGCGCCGCACCCGCGACCCGCTGCACGGTCCATTCCTCCAGGCCGACCGCGCCCATCTGGCGATAGAAGGCGATCGCATCGGCATTCCAGTCGAGCACCGCCCATTCGAACCGGCCGCAGCCGCGCTCCACCGCCAGGCGGGCGAGATGGCGCAGCAGCGCGGTGCCGACGCCCTTCCCGCGCGCGGCGGGGGTGACGTACAGGTCCTCCAGATACAGGCCGCGCCGCCCCGTCCACGTCGAGAAATTGTGAAAGAAGAGCGCGAAGCCGAGCGCGCCGTCGCCATCCTCCGCAATCACCGCTTCCGCCGCCGCCCACGGCCCGAACAATGCCTCGTGCAGGCTGTCTTCGGTCGCCTCCACCGCGTCGGGCTCGCGCTCGAAGGTGGCGAGGTCGCGCACGAAGCCGAGGATGGTGGCGACATCGGCAGGCGTGGCGGGACGGATCATTGGGCGACCTCGATCTGCGGCCCGGGCGCGGACTTGCGCACCGCGACCAGGCATCCGGCGATGATGAGCAGCGCGCCCGTCACCGTATAGGGGGACACGCGCTCGGCGAAGACCAGCCAGCCGAGCAGCGCCGACCAGACGAAGGCGGTATATTCGACCGGCGCCAGCACCTGCGCCTCGGCTCGCGCATAGGCCCAGGCGAGCGCCACCGCGGACACCGAACCCAGCAGCGCCGCCGCGGCGATCGCGGGCAGGTCGCTGGCGTCCGGGACGCTTGCGAACCACGGCGCGCCGATCAGCAGGAGCGCGCTCAGGACGATGCTGGTGAACAGCGCCACCTCGAGCGGATCGGCGACCTGCGCCTGCCGCCGCAGCAGGATCAGGCTGCCGGCGTAGAGGATGGAGGCGAGGATGATCGCGACGCTGCCGAGCACCATGTCCTCCGACGCGCGCGCCTGCACCTGGCCCGCGGCGATCGCGAGCACGCCCAGGCTCGCGACCAGCGACCCGCCGATCGCGGCGCGGCGGATCCGCTCGCCCAGCGTCAGCCCGGCGAGGAACAGCGCGATCAGCGGTGCGAGGAATGTCAGCGCCACCCCCTGCGCCATCGGCACCCGGACGAGGCCCCAGAAGAACAGCAGCACCGATCCGCCTGCGATCACCCCGCGCGCGCCATGCAGACGCAGCGCCGCGCGGGTGGGCCAGGCCTTGCGCCGCGCCAGGAACACCGGACCCAGCAGCACGACGCCCGCGACCGATCGCCACAGCACCGCGGCATAGGCGCCGTGCGCGATCGACAGCCCCTTCATGATCGCATCCATCGCGGCATAGACCGCGATCCCGCCCGCGGCGACGCCGAAGGCGGTGACGGGGGATGTATGCCGCGTCATCGGATCAGGCGGATGTCGATGCCGATGGCAGGATCGATTTCGGCCAGTCGTCGATCACTGGTATAGAGAATGGCTTGCCGGCTCAGCGCGAGCGACAGGCAAGCGCGGTCGCCAAGCGAGGCGCCTTGTGCACGCGTCGGCTCGCGGAGCCGGGCCGCTTCTACGGCGTGCGCCAGGTCGAAGGGGATGATCTCGATCTCATAGGCACGCAGGATAGCGACAACCCGATCCGCCTGCGCCCCGCGTTCAACGCCTCGCGCGCAACATTCGGATACGTTGACGGCAGACATACAGCTGCCCTGGACGACCTGCATGACGATGTCCGCTCCGGCCTCACCCAGCATCAACGCCATGACCGCTGACGCATCGACGACAACCGTCATTCCTCGCCCCAGTCCGTCCGACGTTCCTGCAGAAAGGCATCGACGGAATAGTCCGCGCCAAAGATCGCCCGCGCTTTCTCCTGCGAATCGCGGACGACCTGCTGAAAGGTCATCATTCGCACGCCGCCATCCTCGGTGCGGTCAACCACCAGCGTATCGCCGTCGCGAATCCCCAGCTCCCGACGGATATCCACCGGGATCACGACCTTGCCGCCCGAAATCACCTTGGCATGATAGGTCATGTCACGTCCTCCAGGACCTGACGTATATCACAGGACCTATTCCGCAGCCACCGCCTGGGGCTGCGCGCTCGCGTCCGCCGCCTCGATCTCCGCCGCCTTGGCCTCGACGAGGCGGACGATGTGGTCGATCATGCCCTCGTCCTGGACATGGTGGTCGGTGACGCCCGACAGATAGACCATGTGCTTGCCGTTGCCGCCGCCGGTGATGCCGATGTCGGTCTCGCGCGCTTCGCCGGGGCCGTTGACGACGCAGCCGAGCACCGACAGGCTCATCGGCGTACGGATGTGCTGGAGCCGCTCCTCGAGCGCCTGCACGGTGCGGATCACGTCGAAACCCTGCCGCGCGCAGGACGGACAGGATACCACGCGCACGCCGCGGTTGCGGATGCCGAGCGCCTTCAGGATCTCGAAGCCGACGCGCACCTCGTCCTCGGGCTCCGCCGACAGCGAGACGCGGATCGTGTCGCCGATTCCGAACCACAGCAGGCTGCCGATGCCGATCGACGATTTCACCGTGCCGCCGACGAAGCCGCCCGCCTCGGTGATGCCGAGGTGCAGCGGGCAATCCACCGCCTCGGCGAGCTGCTGGTAGGCCGCGACCGCGAGGAACAGGTCCGACGCCTTCACCGCGACCTTATATTCGTGAAAGTCGTGGTCCTGGAGCAGCTTGATATGATCGAGCGCCGATTCGACGAGCGCATCGGGGCAGGGTTCGCCGTATTTCTCG
>JBKBTU010000026.1:0-3392 GCA_046290715.1 Sphingomonas sp.
GATCGCCGCGAACGCCCGACCGACCAGCGGGTTGGCGCTCGCGAACAGTGCCAGGAACACGCCGCCGCCACCGATCGGCAGGACCAGCGCTGCCGCGATCGCTCCTGCGCTGGTGCGCGCCGGACCGCGGTGCGCGCGCAGACGGCGCAGATCGCGGACCGGCGTCCCCAGACCGGACAGGCCGTGCAGCAGCAACCGCGCGCCCCACGTCATCGCATCGTCGAACCGGTGCAGCGGCAGCAGCGTCGCCGACGCGATCGCCACCCAGAACAGGCACCACGCCAGCGGCCCCGGATCGTCGACCAGCACGCCGCCGAACGCTGCCGCCGCTACGACCGCCAGGCTCGCCGCGCGGTGGCGCCTGACGTCGGGACGGACCAGCGCCAGTATCGCCGCCCAGGCCAGCGCGAAGTAGCCCAGCGTGCCGCCGGGTTCCTCGCCGTAGAAGAAGACGGTCGCCAGGGCGATCAGCGCCGTCGCGCCGCCGGCCTTGGCCAGAAAGGTGAAACGTCGTGCGGTGTTTCCGGTCATGCCGATCTCCCTCGATCGGTCCGTCTTGATCGCGCCGGATCGAGGTCCGCCCGCGCACCCCGACCGCAAAGCGTGCGCGGATGGTGCAGAAGCCGTGCAGGGGGATCCGATCTCTCGGCGAACCTCAGCCGTGTGCTGCGCGGGGCGTGTCGCAGGCGAGCGGGAGGTCGCTCGCCACGGACTCACCGCCGCCGTTGCTTCCTGCCATCGGCCTGTTCGCCAGCAACGCGGTGATGGCCGCATGCTCGACCCGAAGATGCTCGAGCAGTTGATCGCTCATCGCGATCATCTCGCCGCGATAGGCCTGCCAGTCGGCCGCGACGTTCACGTGCTGCCACCGGCTGACATAGCGGCCGAAGGCCTCGCCCATCATGACGCATTCGCATTTCAGCAGGCGGGCGGTCACCGATTGCGCTTTGTCGCCGCTCTGGATGACGGGATCGAAGATGACGCTGTGCTTGAACCGCTGGTAGCGGCCGAGCAGTTCGAAGACCCGGCTTCGGTCGATGCGCAGCAGGTCCGATGCTTCCGCCCGGTCGATCGCGACCAGGGATCGCGCTCGCGTAATGATCTCGATTGCTTGCGCGACGAAGGTATCCGCATCTTCGCGGGCGTTCGCACTGAACTGCGGCGTGGGTGCGGGGCGGGGGGCGTCGTGGATCATGCCCGCCCATCGTGCGCGCGCCGGGTTAACAACCTCGGTCCGTTCGCCGCTGCGTACGGTTCCGTTCCGATCGCCGAATCGCCCGATCATCCCGACGCAGCGCGGCGCGGTCAGAACCCCGTGCGGATGACGCGCCACCAACGCCGGACCCGCTGCCACAGCGTTTCGTGCGACGGTTGCGGCGGCGCGGCGGGGCGGTGGCGACGTTCGCGTCGATCGTGGGGGCGTCTTGCCATCGCAGCAGCATAGCGGCCATCGGTTCACCGGCCGTGAACGGCGTGGTCGCGTGCCGTTCAGCTTGGCTCGTCCGTGGATCGAGGGCTTGCGGTCCTTGCGGTCACATGCGCTGGATGCGGTCGATCGCGGAGACGCCGTGTTCGGCGAACGCTTCGACGCTCGCGTCATAGGTCTGTTCCACCGGCAGCGTCCGCAGCGCGAGCGCCGCGGCCCTGCAAACCGCAAAGGAACGCCGGTCGAAGAGCGCGACGTTCATCACGGCATCGGGCCGGTCGTCGCGCGCACGACGAGCCGCGTTGGGATCGTTTCGGTTGCGGGAGATAGGATGCCGCCCTCCAGCGCATCGATCAGGCGCGCCACCGCACGCCCGCCCATCGCGTCGAGGCCGACGCGCACCGTCGTCAGGCCGAGGTAGCGGGCAAGCGGCACGTCGTCGAACCCGGCGACCGCAATCCTGCCGGGGACATCGATCCCCGCCTCGCGCAGCCCGGCCAGAACCCCGAGCGCCATCATGTCGTTGCCCGCGATGATTCCGTCGCACGCGATCCCGCGCGCACGCAGCGACGCCACCGCGGCGACGCCCGATTCCTCGCGGAAGTCGCCATCTATGACGATCGGCTCGCGATCGGGCACATGACGCGCCATCGCGCTCAGGAATCCCTGCCTGCGTTCTCGCGCGTCGATGTTGACGGACGGACCGGACACGTGGACGAGCGCGCGGCGGCCCGACGCTGCGAAATGCGCGACCACCGTCTCCATCCCGCCCGCATTGTCGATCCGAATGGCGGCGCGGGCGACATCGCCGGGGCAGTTGACCAGCACCGCCGGGACGTCGGGCGGCAAAGCGCGGTCGAGCCCCCCGGCTTCGAGCAGCGGCGCCATCACGATCAAGCCGTCGACCCGCCCGCGCATCGAGCGGATCGCCTGCGCCGCGAGGTCGGCATCCGCGTGCATGTTGGACAGCAGCAGGTGATAGCCGCGCGCGCCCACCTCGCGATCCATGCCGCGGACGATCTCCGAGAAGAATTCGCCGTGAAGATCGGGCAGCACCACGCCGATCGCATGCGTGCGGGCCTGCGACAGGCTGCGCGCGCCCGCGTGCGGGAAATAGCCGAGCGCCTCGACCGCGGCGAGCACGCGGGCCCGCGTGTCCGGATGAACGCTGTCATGCCCGTTGATCGCCCGCGAAACCGATGCCACCGAGACGGACGCGGCCTGCGCGACGTCGCGGATCGTGGGCGATGCCGTCTTCACCTCACCTGCTCCCCTCATGCATTGACCGGCCATGCTAGAGTCTGATCGCCGTGGGTGGAAGCGGTGCCGTAGCCGGCATCGGCCGCCTACGATCGCGCGGCAGCACGACGCCCCCTTATTATACGTCACGCACCGCTTGTATATGCGGTACAGCTGGTGGTCCGCGGAAACGATCCGTCGTGGCCGGCGCATAGAGGCCGCGGGCGCGATTGGCCAAGTGCGGCTGAGCGCGCCATCCCCGCGTGGACGGCATGACACGGGAGGAGCTGAACGGATGACGGACACGACGATCTCGCGGCGCGCGGCGCTGCTCGGCGCGGGCACGATCGCGGCATGGGCGGCGAGCCCTCTGCGCGCGCGCTGCTGGCGCAGACCGACGGCACGGCTTTGCCCGCGGCGATCGAGGCCATCGTCGGCGCCATGACGCTCGAGGAGAAGGCGGGGCAGTTGCAGCTCAATGCCGCGGCATGGAGCGGCGGGATCGCCACCGGCCTCAACCCGCCCGCCAACGGCCCGAACTTCGACGGTCAGGTCGCGGACGCGGTCGCCGGCCGGTTGACCGGCGTATTCAACGGCAACGGCGCCGAGATGGCGCGGCGGATGCAGGCGGCGGTTATGCGCGATTCGCGGCACAGGATCCCGCTGATCTTCGCCGCCGACGTGATCCACGGCCACCGCACGATCTTCCCGGTGCCGGTCGCCGAGG
>JBKBTU010000026.1:3449-5858 GCA_046290715.1 Sphingomonas sp.
CAGCGGCCGCCGGCATCGACTGGACCTTCTTCCCGATGGTCGACATCGCCCGCGACCAGCGCTGGGGCCGGACGATGGAGGGGGCCGGCGAGGACGTGCTGCTCGGCACGCTCTTCGCGGCGGCGCGGGTCAAGGGCTTCCAGGGCAAGAGCCTCGCCGATCCGGAGGCGGTGATGGCCTGCGTCAAGCATTTGGCTGCCTATGGCGCGGCGGAGAGCGGCCTCGACTACAATAGCGTCGACCTGTCCGAGCGGACCCTGCGCGAGGTCTATCTGCCGCCGTACAAGGCGGGGTTCGACGCCGGCGCGATGAGCGGCATGGCCTCGTTCAACGAGATCAACGGCGTGCCCGCGACCGGCAACGCCTGGCTGATGCGCCAGGTGCTGCGCGATGAATGGAAGTTCCCCGGCATCATCGTCTCCGACTATACCGGGGATGAGGAGATGATCGCGGCGGGCTTCGCCAAGGACGGGAAGGATGCGGCGCGAATCGCCTTCCTCGCCGGCGTCGACATGAGCATGCAGTCCAACCTCTACGCGCAACACCTGCCCGCGCTGGTCCGCGAAGGCGCGGTGCCGCAGGACGTGCTCGACCGGTCGGTCCGCCGCGTGCTTGCGGTCAAGCAGAGGCTCGGGCTGTTCGACGACCCCTTCCGCCGCATCGACACCAGGCGGGAGGTCGCGCGGTCGCGCACGAAGGCGGCGATCGCCCTGTCGCGCGAGGCGGCGCACAAGGCGATGGTGCTGCTCAGGAACGACGGGGACGTGCTGCCGCTCGATCCGGGGCGCCGCATCGCGCTAATCGGTCCGTTCGCGAGCGGGCAGCACGATCTCAACGGCCCCTGGGTCGTCTATGGGGACAATGCCCAGGCGATCGACCTCGCCACCGGGTTGCGGGCGGCGGGCGCACGCGCGCTCACCGTCACCCCCGGCTCGGGGGTCGAGGAGCCGCTGGCCGGCGGGATCGACGCCGCGGTCGCTGCCGCACGCGCCGCCGATGTCGTCGTGCTGGCGATCGGCGAGAGCGAAGGCATGTCGGGCGAGGCGCAGTCGCGGACCGCGATCACCGTGCCCGCGCCGCAGCAGGCGCTCGCCGAGGCGGTCGCCCGGGCGGTGGAGGGCACGGGCAAGCCGGTCGTGGTGCTGCTCAAGAACGGCCGTGGCCTCGCGCTGGAGGGCGCGGTGAAGGATGCTCCGGCGATCCTCGTCACCTGGTTCCTCGGGTCGGAGACGGGCCATGCCATCGCCGATGTGCTGTTCGGCAAGGTCGGGCCGTCCGGGCGCCTGCCGCTCAGCTTCCCGCACGAGAGCGGGCAGGAGCCATATCACTATGCGCACAAGGCGACCGGACGCCCGGCACCCGCCGGCCCGCGCGAGCCGTACAAGGCGCAGTGGCGCACCGCGCCCAACGCCGCGCTCTACCCGTTCGGCCACGGCCTGACCTATGGCAAGGTCGGCTATGCCGCTGCGAGCGTGCCGCCGACGCTGCCCTGGGACGGGCGGATCGCGGTATCCGCGACCGTTACCAATGCGGGCGCGCGAGCCTGCGAGGAGGTGGTGCAGCTCTACATCCGCGACCGTGTCGCCAGCATCACGCGACCGGTGCGCGAGCTGAAGGCGTTCCGCAAGGTCGCGCTGGCGCCGGGCGCGAGTGAGCGGGTGACCTTCACCCTGACGCGCGCGCAATTGCAGTTCCTCGGCC
Organism: Sphingomonas sp.; assembly: GCA_046290715.1. Classification (GTDB taxonomy): domain Bacteria; phylum Pseudomonadota; class Alphaproteobacteria; order Sphingomonadales; family Sphingomonadaceae; genus Sphingomonas. The sequence goes on from JBKBTU010000026.1 coordinate 5,151, forward strand.
AGGATCTGCGGCCCACCGTCGAACCCGGCACCTTCGACGTGTGGATCGCACCCTCTGCCCAGGCCGAGGGCGTGCACGGCACCTTCGAACTCGTGCGCTGAGCCCGGGACCGGGCGCCGCGTCTCGGGTTGGTCCAGCTTCGGTTGCGTCGGGGCGATCCGGCGGTGCCGCTCAGCTGCGGCGCGGGGCCGCGAGGAACGCTGCGGCGATCGCGTCCCGCATCGGCTTGGGACGGAAGGCGGCATCGAAGGGGCAGGGGCGTTTCGGAAGCCCGTCGGCGCGGGGGCGGAAACCGTTCAGCCAGCTGTAGCGATCGCTGAGGCCCCAGCACATCACCGTCTTCGTCTGCGGGTAGGAGAGCATCAGGTCGAGATAGGCGCGGGTGTGCGCCGCGACCTCGGCATCCCGCTTCGGGATCGCGCCGGGCAGCGGATTGTCGTGGACGTCCATCTCGGTGACGAGCAGGTCGAGGCCCATCCCGGTCACCGCGTCGAGAAAGGCGCGCCAGCCGCGTTCGTCGATCGCGCCTAACCCGGTCGGGCTGTCGCTGTACTTGCTGCCCAGGTGGCTCTGCACGCCGAGTGCATCGACCGGGGTGCCGCGCGTCTTCATGCCCTCGAGCAGCTTGAGAACCGCGGTGCGATGCCCGGCCTCGTCCTGCCGCCACCCCATGTAATCGTTGTAGACGAGCTGCGCCCGCGGCGCCGC
>JBKBTU010000026.1:5958-7928 GCA_046290715.1 Sphingomonas sp.
TGCCGTGCGGTGTGGAAGGCGATGTCGATCACCGCCTCGGCGCCGATCGGCTTCGACAGCGCGGTCTCACGCAAGGCGCCGGTATCGGAGTCGATCGCCTCGTTGACCACGTCGAAACTGTCGATCCGGCCTGCATAGCGGCCGGCGACGGTGCGCACGTGATCGGTCAGCAGCCGCTCCGCCTCGGCACGGGGGTGCGGCCCGAAATCGTAGGTCTTGATCCAGTCCGGCATCCAGCGTTCGGAATGCCAGAGCAGGGTATGGCCGCGGACGCCGAGGCCGTTGGCGTCCGCCCAGTCGACGATGCGGTCGGCGGCGCGGAAGTCGAAGCGGCGCGCATCGGGGCGGGTCGCCGCCCACTTCATCTCGTTCTCGGGCACCACCAGCGCGCATTCGCGGGCGTTGAGCGCGCGATAGGCGGGATCGGCGAAGTTGCGCTGGCCGATCGTGCTGCCGAAGCGAATGCCCTTCGCCGCCGCGATTCCGCCGAGCGTGTCGCGCCCCTTCGCCATCGCCGGGAGCGGCAGCGCCGCCGCGGCGAGGCCGCCCAGGATCGTGCGCCGGTCGATCGTCATCCGATGTCTCCCGTGAACGGCCCCGCGATCGTGCGATCGGGCAGGGTGCGACTGCCGAAGCTGCGGAAGCCGCTGACGTCGTGCAAGCTGAATCCGACGCCCGCCGGTACGGCCATGCGGAAGGCGTCGACGCCGGCGACATCCTCCAGCCGGACGGCGGGGCGCGGATCGGCGGCGGCGACCGCGACCTCGACGTTGCTGAGGCTGAGGCCGCGGACGTGGCGGGCGAACAGGCCGGTGGCGGGCAGGTCGCCGAACATCGTCGCCTCGGGATAGCCCAATTCCTCCTCGGGCGGTTGCAGCCGCGCCATCGCCGCGGGCGCGCCGCCGACATGGTGGAGATGCATGTCGCTGATCGCCACGTCCTCGATCGGGTGGCCGACAAGACCGGCGATGACCGAGGGCAACATCGTCGCGTTCGAGCTGACGAGATTCTGGATGCGGATGCGGCGCATCGTACCGATCGCGCGCCCCTTCGGCCCGCGCATCCGCTTGCCGAGGCGCAGGAACAGCGGCGCGTCGACGATGCCGCGCATCGTGATGTTGCTGACCGCGACATCCTCGATCATCGCGCCGTCGACGGTCTCGAAGGCGAGGCCGCGGCTGTCCTCGAACACGCAATTGCTGATCGCGATGTTGCGGAAGCCGCCGTTGCTCTCGGTGCCGAACTTGATGCGGCCGTGGATCGTCTTGGCGAAGGAGGCGGGCATCTTCTGCCAGGTGCCGTCGAGCACCGATCCGATCCTATAATTGCCGGTGACGAAGCAATTGGCGATCGTCAGGTTCTCGGTGATGCGCGGTTCGCCGAGCGCATAGCTGCTCTTCGGGCAGATCGCGTCGTCATAGGGCGAATTGACCGTGCAGTTGCTGATCCGGACGTTGCGGCAGCAATCGACGTCGAAGCCGTCGCGGTTGGTGTCGACCAGCAGGTTGTCGATCGTGAGGTTGTCCACCCCGGTGGCGAGCAGCGCAAACCAGCCGCCCTCCAGCATGCGGAAGTCGCGCAGCAGCACGTTGCGGCAATTCTTGAGCGCGATCGCCTTGTTGCCGGTGCCGGGACCGTTGGGGTCCTTCAGCCAATTGTCCTTGCCGTCGCCGCGGCCGAGGCCCTTGCCCCAGATGAGGCCCTGGCCGAGGATCGCGACGTCGTGCAGCCCCTCGCCCCAGATCAGGCTGTTCTTCCAGTGGCTGTGGCCGAAATCCTGGAACATGTCCCAGGCATTGGGTTCGGCATGGTCGTAGCCGCCGCCGGCGCCGGGCGCGGCGGCGAGGATCGTCGCGCCGGCGTCGAGGTAGAGCGTGACGCGGCTCTTCAGACGGATGGTGTAGCAGGCGTAGGTGCCCGCCGGGATCAGCACGGTGCCGCCGCCGCGCGCCGCCGCCGCCTCGATCGCG
>JBKBTU010000026.1:8027-18333 GCA_046290715.1 Sphingomonas sp.
CGGATGGTGTAGCAGGCGTAGGTGCCCGCCGGGATCAGCACGGTGCCGCCGCCGCGCGCCGCCGCCGCCTCGATCGCGCGGTTGAAGGCGGGGGTGTCGATGGTCGTGCCGTCGCCCTTCGCACCGAAGTGGCGGACGTTGAGCCAGCCTTCGCCAAGCGTGGCGGGGGACGGCGCGGCGGTCTGCGCCGCGGCGCCGGCGGACAGGGCGGCGAGGCCTGCCGACCCGCCCATGATGATCGAACGGCGGTCGAGCGTCATCGCGCGGCTCCTTTGAAAAAGAAAGCGGGCGGAGCGGCGAACGGCCGCCCCGCCCAGGTGGGGGAAGCTTAGAACTTCAAGGTGGCGCCGAGGAAGAATTCGGTGCCGAGCACGTCGTAGGTCGCCGAGAAGGTGTTGGCGTTCGGCCCCTGCGTGGTGATCGGCGGATTGGTGTTGAAGATGTTGTTAGCGCCGCCGAACAGCTGGATCTGCTTGGCGATGTCGTAGCTGAACGACAGGTCGAAATAATTGCGGTCGTCGAGCTTGGGGAAGGCGATACTGGCGAGGGTCGGCGTCGCTGCGGAGCCCTGGCGATACGGCACGACGAAGCGATCGGTGGTGACCGGCCCGACGTAGCGGTGGCGCAGGCTGAGGCTCAGGTCCTCGATGTTCCAGGTGATGCGGCTGGTGCCGCGCCAGCGCGGCAGCGGCTGGCCACAGGTCGGGCCGAACGATCCGGCGCACTTGTTCTGGATGTTGGGGAAGGCCGCGACCGGGGTCGAGGTGAACTCCGCGAGCCAGGTGTAGTTGGTGCCGAAGTCGAGCGTGCTGCTGCTGCCGAAGCCCGGCAGGCCGAAGCCCAGGTTGACGCGGTAGCGTGCCGCGAAGTCGATGCCCGAGGTCTTGAGCGACCCGGTATTGGCGTTGAGGATGCGCGCGACATAGGGGTCGTTGATCTCGCCCGTCGTCGGATTGCGGTTGATCGCGCGGCAGAACTCGCTGTTGGCGTCCTGCAGCACCGTGTAGCAGAGGTTGAAGGTGTTCTGCAGCCCACCGCCGAGCGACGAGACCGCGCCTTCCAGCGTGATGTTGAAATAGTCGACGCTGAGGTACAGGCGCGGCGCCGCCTGCGGCGTGATGACCACGCCCGCGGTATAGGTATCGGACTTTTCCGCGCCGAGGTTCGGGTTGCCGCCGAAGTCGGCGGGGATGATCGTGTTGGGCTGCACCACGGAGGTGAAGACGTTCGCCGCCGGCACGCCGGTGGCGATGCACACCGCGCGCACCGCCGCGGTCTGCTGCGCGGCAGGTGCGCGACTGGAGCAGGGATCGGTGGCGACGCCGACGACGCGGTTGATGCCGCCGTACAGTTCGCTGACGTTGGGCGCGCGGATCGCGCGCTGATACTGGCCACGGAAGGCGAGGTCGCGGTTCACCCGCCAGTCGAGCCCGCCGAGATAGGTCCACACCCCGCCGACGCCACCCAGGCTGTAGTTGGAATAGCGGAACGCGCCGTTGGCGACGAGGCTGTCGATGAATGGCGTGTCGTGGATCAGCGGCACGCGGACTTCGCCGAACACCTCCTTGACGCTGGTGCTGCCGCGCGTCGGCAGGCCCGGGTTGAAGCCGGCGACGTCGCCCGACGACAGGAAGCTGTCCGGGGTGAATTGCGCGCTCGTCTTGCGCCATTCGTAGCCGTAGGAGAAGCCGACCGGGCCTGCGGGCAGCTTGAACAGATTGCCGGTGATCGACCCCTGCGCGACCTGCTGCGTCGCGATGGTCGTGTTGGTGGCGCTGATCGCGATCGCCGCGGCGCAGGCGGCCGAGACGTTGGCGCCGAAGATGTTGCAGACCGGCGCCGCGCCGTTCACCGACAGCAGGTTCTGTTGCAGGCGGCTGCGCGAGATGGCGTTGCGCAGCAGCAACGTGTCCTCGCTGCGCGCATAGGTGTAATAGACGTCGTACTTGAGGTCGGTCAGGACGTTCTCGCTGACGTCGCCCAGTTCGCCGCGGAAGCCCCAGGCGCCGCGGAACACGTTGCGCCGCTCGCTCGCCTGGCGCGCGCCGACCTCGACGTAGCGACGGCCGGCGGTGAGCACGGCGAGGCCGTCGCCGCGGGTCGTGGTGCGGGTGAGCGTGCCGCTGGTGACGGTGGTGGTGCCGGTCTCGGCGAGGTCGAGCTGGCGCAGCACGTCCTGGAGCTGCGGGCTGAGATAGGGATTGTTGACGTTGAACAGCGTCGGCGAACCGACGTTGGTCGGCGCGAGGCGCGCATCGACGACATTGTTGCTGTAGTGCAGCTCCATATAGCCGGTGATCTTGTCGCTGAAGTCGTAATGACCGAAGCTGTTGATCATCCAGCGTTCCTGCGGCTGGATCAGGTAATTGTCGGGGCCGAGGTTGAAATCGTCCTGCGGCGTGATCTGCGGCCGCGCGGCGGTGCCGGCGTTGTTGAAGGTGAAACCGCGGCTGGTCAGCTGGCTGAGCCCCGCCGCCGCATAGGCCGCGTTGAGCGCCGCGTTCGTGCCCCCGAACGCGGGGATGCCCGAGAAGCGGCCGTTGGGAATGTCGCCGCTGCCGCCCGCGACGAAGCCCAGCGCGCCGCCGCCCGCGACGCAGCCGAGACCCGCGGCGGGCGTGAAGGGCGTGCCCGCGCGGTTCGGGCTCACCGTGTCGCGGGTGACGCAACCGTCCGACAGCGAATCATAGGCGAAGCTGCCACGTTCGCCGCGCGTGATCGCACCGCGCTTCAGGTAGTTGCCCGCGACGACGAGGTTGCCCTTGCCCTCGGCGAAATTTCCGCCGAGCGTCAGGTCGAAATTGTAGACCGGTGTGCCGGTCGGCCGGTCCATGTTGACTTGTGCGCGGCCCTCGACGCCGGAGAAGTCGTCGCGGATGATGAAGTTGACGACGCCGGTGATCGCGTCCGACCCATAGACCGCGGACGAGCCGCCGGTGACGATCTCGGTCCGCGCGACGAGCGTCGAGGGGATGGTGTTGAGGTCGGTGACCTGTTCGGGACCGAAGATCGCGAAGCGGCGGCCGTTGACCAGTACCAGGTTGCGGGTCGAGCCGAAGCCGCGCAGGTTGACGTCGGCATAGCCGCCGGGAACGGTGTTGGAGGTGGCGCCGCCCAATTGCGAGCCCACCGCCTGCGGCAGCTGGCTGAGCGTGCGTTCGACGTTGACGTTGCCCGACAGCTTGATGTCGTTGGCGTCGACGACGCTGACCGGCGTCGAGGCGTCGAAGCCGTTGCGGGCGATGCGCGAGCCCGTCACGACGATGTCGGCACCGGTGCCTTCGTCGGCGGCCTGGCCAGCGGCGTTGACCGCGCTGCCGGCCTGGCCGTTGGGATCCTGCACGGTGCTGGTCTGCGGCGTGCCGCTGGCGTCGACGGGCGCCGGCGGCAGTTGCGGCTGTTCGCCGGTCGCAGGGGCCGGCGTGGCGGCGCCCGGCTGCACGGCGGTCTGCGCCGCGGCGGGCGCGGCGGCCAGCATCGCGATCGGGCCGAGCGCGAGCATCGTGCCGCACAGCAACGGCGCACGACGGCGGTGGACGAGGTCCTTCATGCAATCCTCCCTTTTGGCGGCGGTGTGCTCGGCATGATGCCGGCCAGCCGCTCGCTTCGTCATTCAGCGGACCATCCGCTTTCCCGCTGCCGCCCCCTTCGGCGATTCAGCGGTACCATATTATGGGAAGGCTTATTATGGTTGTGGGATGCGGTGTCAAGAGGTAGCGTTACCATCGATGGACGTGACAAGCGGCTGACGAACCGCGATTATGTCTGACCAAAGAGGGAGCGTCGCCGCAGACGCTGAGCGATACCGCTAACGGCAAGAGCCGGATGGGAGAGGGCAATGGCAGGCGTAATGGACAGGCGAAGGGCGCGGCCGACGCGCGATGCGATCGATCGGCGGCGCGCAGGTGTCACGGCGTCCCTCGACAGGCTGAGGGCGAACGCAGCCCGCTCATCGGTCTGCGCCGTCGCCGCGGCCGGATTGCTCGCTGCCTCCGCATACGGCGCGAACCCGGCGCCCGAACGCCCGACCTATACCAACCCGATTCTCTACGCCGATTATTCGGACCCGGACGTGATCCGGGTCGGCGAGACCTATTACATGGTCGCGTCCAGCTTCCACTTCTCGCCCGGCATCCCGATCCTCACCTCAAGGGATCTGGTGCATTGGCGGATCCTCGGCCACGTCCTGCCGCGGTTGCCGTTCGCGCCCCAGTACGACATGCCGGGGCCGCACACGCTGACCGATGCGATCTCCAAACCGGTCGGCGGCACCCGCTACGCCGGCGGCGTCTGGGCGCCGTCGATCCGATTCCATGCGGGGCGCTTCCACGTCTATTGGGCGACGCCCGACGAAGGCATCTTCATGGCCACCGCCGCGCGCGCGGAGGGGCCGTGGAGCGCGCCGGTCAAGGTGATCGATCAACCATTGCTCGAGGATCCCTGCCCGTTCTGGGACGACGACGGCAGCGCCTGGCTGGTCCATTCGCGCCACGGCGCCGGTCCGCTGATCCTCCACCGGATGAGCCCGGACGGCACGCGCGTGCTCGACGAAGGCACCGTCATCGTCGAGGACAAGGCGAACCTGCCGATCCTCGAGGGTCCCAAGGTCTACAAGCGTAACGGCTATTACTACATCTTCGCGCCGTTCGGCGGCGTCGAGAAGGGCGCGCAGGTCGCGCTGCGCGCGCGCTCGATCCGCGGCCCCTACGAACAGCGCGTCGTGCTGAGCCAGGGGACGACCGCGGTGCAGGGGCCGCACCAGGGGGGCTGGGTAGAGACGCCCTCCGGCGAGGGCTGGTTCGTCCACTTCAACAGCACCGGCGCATTCGGCCGGATCAGCTATCTCGAGCCGCTCGTCTGGAAGGACGACTGGCCGCTGATCGGCCAGCCGATTCCGGGGACGCAAGGCGGCCAGCCGGTCGCGACCTTCCGCATGCCCGACACCGGATCGCCGCCGACCCGCGACCGGCTGCAGGATTCGGACGGCTTCGATTCGCCGAGGCTCGGGCCGCAATGGGAATGGAACCACAATCCCGATCCCGCCCGCTGGAGCCTGACCGTGCGCCCCGGCTTCCTGCGGCTCGTCGCCGGACCGGCGGCGCATCTGGTCACCGCGCGCAATACGCTGACGCAGATCCTGCAAGGGCCGCGCAGCCGCATCACCGTGCGGATCGACCCCGCCCGCATGACCGACGGCCAGCGTGCCGGCCTGTCGCTGTTCGGCGTGCGGCCGAGCTGGATCGGGCTGGTGCGCGACGGCGGCACGACGCGCGTGACGCTCGCGAGCGAGGGGCGCGAGACGCCCTCCGCCGCGCTCGCCACGCTCAGCATCGACTTGCGCGCGGAAGTCGGGCCGGAGCAGATGGTGCGCTACAGCTACAGCCTCGACGGCGGACGCCGCTTCGTCGCGCTCGGCGCCCCCATTCCGCTGGCGCGCTTTTCATGGTGGAAGGGATCGCGCCCGGCGCTGTTCACCTTCACGCACAAGGCGGCGGGGGGATCGGTCGATATCGACTGGGTCAACGTCGAACGCCTGCCAGGAGATGCCGCATGATCGATCGCCGCCTGTTCCTCGCTGCCGGTGCGGCGCTCGCCGTGCCGGGCGCCACGCGGGCCGCATCGGCACCCGCCGACCCCGATGCGCCGCGGTTCACGACCGGCAACGCGCGCTGGCAGGCGGCCTATGACAAGGCGCTCGCGATCCTCGCCGGCAACGTGCAGGTCATGCCCTACGTCAACCGCCCGGTGCTGATCGAGGGATCGGTGTACCGCGGCATCTGGCAGGAATGCGGGCCGCACGAGGCCTTGGTCTATCGCAAGTGGCGACCCGATGTGGCGCGCGACAGCCATCTCACCTTCTTCGAGCTGCAACGCGCCGACGGGCAGCTGCCCGCCAACAACAAGGAGACGGAGACCGGCTTCGGCCAGATTCAGATGGTGGTGCCGATCGCCGCCACCGCTTGGGAACTCGCGCGTGCGACGGGTGATTCGGCGCTGCTCGAACAGGCGTATCGCGGCTCCGCGATGTGGGACGCGTGGCTGATGCGCTATCGCAACACGCGGCGCACCGGGCTCGTCGAGGGGTTTTGTACCTACGACACCGGCCACGACAACAGCCCGCGCTGGCGCGGCCTGCCCAACCAGAACCCCAACAAGAACGCCAAGCTGCATGCCGCGAATCCGGCGTTGCCGCGGCTCTGCCCCGATCTGTCGGCGACCGTCTATGGCGGCCGGCTGGCGCTCGCCGCGATGGCGGACGCGCTCGGCCAGCGCGTCGAGGCGGAGCGCTGGCGCGAGCGGGCCGAGGCGTTGCGTGCCACGATCGTCGCGCGGCTGTGGTCGGCGGAGGATGCCGCCTTCTACGACCGCGATCCGCAGGACCGGTTCGTCGCGATCCGTTCCGACATTCTCAGCCGGATGTGCGGCGAACGGGTGCCCGACCAGGCGATGTTCGACCGGATGTGGGAGCGCCAGCTGGGCAATCCCAAGGCGTTCTGGACGCGCTTTCCACTGCCTTCGATCGCGGCGGACGATCCCGCGTTCGTGCGGCCGATCCCCGCGAACAGCTGGGGCGGCGCGGCGCAGGCGCTGACCGCGCTCAGGGCGGGGCGCTGGTTCGACCATTACGGTCGTGGCGCCGAATTCACCCGGATGATGGACCAATGGTGCGAGGCGATCCAGGCGGACATGAGCTTCCGCCAGCAGATCGACCCCGACACCGGCGTCTTCACCAAGGGGGCCGACGAACCGAATTACTCGCCCTGCGCGCTGGTGATGGTGGATTATACCTGGCGCCTGATCGGCGTGCGCGAGGAAGAGGACGACCTTCACTGGACGATCCGCCCGGGCCATCCGGCGGCGCGCGGCGCGACGCTGTCGATGCGCACCGATGGCGGCCGCCGCGCGGCGATCCGCTATGACGCGGGCGGCGCGGAACTGACGCTGGAGGGGCGCCCGGTCGCGCGGATCGCCGGCGGCAGCGCACGGCTGGTGACCGACGCGGCGGGACGGCCGAAGGCGCTGGTCGGCGTCGACCCCGCCCGGCAGCGGGTGGCGCTGCGGCTGGCGGGACAGGGGGGGCGGACGGTCGTGGTGAAGCCCAATCAGCGCGTGGCGCTGACGGGCTGAAGGCCCCAGGCGCGACCCTCCGGACGACGTTCAACCGATGTAAACGGCCGCTGTCCCAGGCATCCGCGCGGCCTTCTATTCGTCACCCCCGGCCTTCGAGCCGGGGTCCCGCTTCGTCTCGGGGAAGCGGGACCCCGGATCAAGTCCGGGGTGACGGTCGGGACTGGGAATAGCCGCCTTCCTCGCAACGCCTCAGGCGATCGGCGGCAAGCGGTCGAGGTGCTTGTCGAGCGTCAGCGGATAGTCGCGGACGCGCACGCCGGTCGCGTTGTAGACCGCATTCGCCACCGCCGCGCCGACGCCGCACAGGCCGAGTTCGCCGACGCCCTTCGCCTTCATCGGATTGGCCTTGTCGTCCGCCTCTTCGAGGAAGACGACCTCCTGGTGCGGGATGTCGGCGTGGACAGGGACCTCGTAGCCCGCGAGGTCGTGGTTGACGAAGAAGCCGAAGCGGGTGTCGACCGCCAGTTCCTCCATCAGCGCGCCGCCGACGCCCATCGTCATCGCGCCGATGACCTGGCTGCGTGCCGACTTGGGGTTGAGGATGCGCCCGGCCGCGCACACCGCGAGCATGCGGCGGACGCGGGTGACGCCGGTATAGGCATCGACGCCCACCTCGACGAAATGCGCGCCGAAGGTCGACAGCTGCCACGTCTTGTCGAGGTTGCCATATTCGATCTTGTCCTCGGCGGCGAGTTCGCCGGCCTTGGCGGCCTCGCGCAGGTCCGCCGAGCGGTTGCCGCTCGTCACCTTGCCATCGGCGAAGACGGCGTCCGCCGAATTGTAGCCCAGCCGCTGCGCCACCGCGGCGCGCAGCTTGACGCAGGCCGCATAGACACCGGCCGTCGCATTGGCCGCGCCGAACTGGCCGCCCGACCCCGCAGAGACGGGGAAGGACGAATCGCCGAGCTTCACCGTCACCGCATCGAGCGGCACGCCCATCATCTCGGCGGCAGTCTGCGCGATGATCGTGTAGCTGCCGGTGCCGATGTCGGTCATGTCGGTCTCGACCGTGACGCGACCGTCGGTGCCGAGCCGGACACGCGCGCCCGAGGTCATGTTCATGTGGTTGCGGAACGCAGCGGCGACACCCATGCCGACCAGCCAGCGGCCGTCGCGGACCTGGCCGGGCTTGGCGTTGCGGCGCGACCAGCCGAACCGCTGCGCGCCCTCCTCGAGGCAACGGACCAGCTGGCGCTGCGAAAAGCGCCGCTCGGGCTTCTCGGGATCGACCTGCGTGTCGTTCTTGATGCGGAACGCGATGGGGTCCATCCCCAGTTTTTCCGCCATCTCGTCGATCGCGATCTCGAGCGCCATCATGCCCGGCGCCTCGCCCGGCGCGCGCATCGCATTGCCTTCCGGCAGGTCGAGCACGGCGAGGCGCATCGCGATCAGCCGGTTCTTGCCGGCGTAGAGCAGCTTGGTCTGGTTGACCGCGGTTTCGGGACCGCCCTCGGGCTGGTCGCCAGACCCGCTCTCGTGCGCGATCGCGGTGATCGTGCCGTCCTTCTCGGCGCCGATGCGGATGCGCTGGCGGGTCGCGGGCCGGTGCGTGGTGTTGTTGGCGATCAACGGGCGGCTGAGCGCGAGCTTGACCGGGCGCCCCGCCGCCTTTGCGCCGAGCGCGGCGAGCACGGCATCGGTGCGCAGGAACAATTTGCCGCCGAAGCCGCCGCCGACATAGGGCGAGAGCAACGTGATCTTGTCCTTGGGCATGCCCAGCGTCTTGGCGAGATCGCCGCGGCCCCAGTCGATCATCTGGTTGGACGTCCACACGGTGAGCCGGTCGCCCTGCCACGAGGCGATCGAGGCGAACGGCTCCATCATCGCATGGCTCTGATCGGGCGTCGTGTAGCGACCGTCGAGCGTGACCGGCGCGGCGGCGAAGGCAGTGTTGAACGCGCCGGTGCGGTCGACCGGCGGCGATTTGCTGCCTTCGTCGCTGTCGCCGCCGGTCAGCGGCGCGGTCTTGAGCGCCTCGTCGAGGTCGAAGCGGCCCTTGGCGCGCGCATAGTCGATGCGGATGAGGCCGGCGGCGGCGCGCGCCTGTTCGAACGTCTCGGCGACGACGACGGCGAGCGCCTGGTGGTAATGGTCGACCTCGGGGCCGCCGAGCAGCTTCACCGTGTTGAACTTGCCCTTGCCGAGCGTGCCGGCATCCGCCGCGGTGACGATCGCGATCACGCCGGGCGCCGCCTTGGCGGCGGCGGTGTCGATCGCGTTGACGCGGCCCTTGGCGATCGCCGAACCGACAACATAGCCGTAGGCGGCGTTGGGCACGTCGGCGTGATGCTCATAGGCGTAACGCGCGCGGCCGGTCGTCTTGGCGGGGCCGTCGATCCGGTCCTGCGCGCGGCCAACGACGGTCATCCGGTCGATCGGGTTGCTGGCGGCGGGGGTGTCGAACTTCATGGAATCAGGCCTTCGCTTCGGCGATGACGGCGGCCAGCGCGCGCGTGGCGAGCGGCAGCTTGAACGCATTGTCCTTGGTCGGCGTCGCGCCCTGGAAAGCGCGGGCGGTGACGGCGGCGGCGCCCTGCGGCAGCAGCGCTTCCGCCTCCGCGACGCGCCACGGCCGGGGCGCGACGCCGCCGAAGGCGACGCGGCCGGTGCCGTCGGGCTGGATCACCGCCGCGACGGAGACCAGGGCATAGGCGTAGGAGGCGCGGTCGCGCACCTTTTCGTAGAGGTGCTTGCCGCCCAGCGGCTTGGGCAGCGTGACCGCGGTGATGAGCTCGCCGGGCTTCAGCACGGTGTCCTGCTCGGGGTGGTCGCCCCACAGGCGATGGAAGTCGGCGATCGGGATCGCGCGGCGCTGGCCGCTGCCGTCGACCGTCTCGATCACCGCGTCGAGCACGCGCATCGCCACCGCCATGTCGCCGGGGAAGGTGGCGATGCAGGCGTTGCTGACGCCGATGACGCCCAGCTGCCGCGAATAGCCGCCGATCGCCGCGCAGCCCGATCCGGGCTTGCGCTTGTTGCACGCCATCGCGGTGTCGTAGAAATAGGGGCAGCGGGTGCGCTGCAAGAGGTTGCCGGCCGTCGTCGCCTTGTTGCGCAACTGGCCGCTCGCGCCCGCGACGATCGCGCGGGTCAGCACGCCATAGTCGCGGCGCACGCGCGGATCGGCGGCAAGATCGGTGTTGGTGACCAGCGCGCCGATGCGCAGGCCGCCGTC